>SHUM01000035.1 GCA_009691245.1 Acidobacteriota bacterium
TATGCGCGCAAAAAAGAACCCCCGCTCCCCGACGGTCGCGGCTCTGATCGAGCGGAGTCCTTTCATTAGGAGGGCCCTTGCAGTATGATGAAAATCTGGTCTTATACCTGTATTTAATGTGGATTATGGCGTGGTGCGATGCGCTTTGCAAACCGGTCCGCCGGCCTGGCAGCGAAGACCTTTTCAGCCTTCCGCCAGCGCCAACCGACCCTCTGGAGACTACCTTGACGACCGCCGTCCGCATCCAGCAAGTCTCCAAGAGCTATCCCATATATGACCGCCCACACGACCGTTTGAAAGAGCTGCTCACCGGGAATCGTCGCAGCTTTCACCGCGATTTCTGGGCGCTCCGCGATGTTTCGCTGGAGATCGAGCGCGGGATCACCTACGGCCTGATCGGTGAAAACGGCTCCGGCAAGAGCACGCTGTTGCAGTTGATCGCTGGAATACTGCAACCAACCTCCGGCACAGTGGAGGTCGCGGGCCGCGTATCGGCGCTGCTGGAGCTGGGGTCGGGCTTCAACCCGGAGTTCACCGGTCGTGAGAATGTCTTCCTGAGCGGCGCGATTCTGGGCATCCCGCGTGCGGAGATGGAGCAGGTTTATCCCGACATCGCGGATTTCGCCGAGATCGGCGATTTCATCCATCAGCCGGTAAAGACTTACTCCAGCGGCATGATGGTGCGCCTGGCCTTCGCCACCGCTATCAGCGTGAAGCCGGAGATATTCATCGTCGATGAAGCGCTGGCCGTGGGCGACATCTATTTTCGCCAGCGCTGTATGCGGAAGTTTCACGAGATGAAGCGCGCCGGCGTTACCATCCTCTTTGTCTCGCACAGCGCGGCCGACATCAAGAGCCTGGCCGAGCGCGTGGCCTGGCTGGATCACGGCCGGCTGGTGGAGGCGGGAGACCCTGATCGCGTTGTGTCAAAATATCTGGCCGCGATGGTAACCAAGGATTCTCGATATCGCGAGCATCACCCCGCTTCGCAAGCTGCCTCCATGCTGGAGAGCGAATCGCTGGCGCGCGAGCACGCGCCGGAGCCGGCGTCGGAGCCAGCGCCCGAGATCGTCCAGATCATTCCGAATATCGATCATCGCTTTGGAAATGGCGACGCGGAGATTCTGGGCATCGCGGTCCTTGATGAAGATCACCGGCCGCTGGCGATGTTGCCGCAGCAGGGAACCATCCTCGTGCGCATCAGCGTGCGCGCGCATCGCGAAATCGCGCATCCCATCATTGGCGTCCTGTTCCGCAATCATCTCGGGGTCGACCTGGCCGGGACCAACACCGCGCTGGAGGATACTCCGCTATCCGCGCTGCAGCCCGGCGACATGCAGACCATCGACTTTCGCATGGAGCTGCCCGAACTTTACCCAGCGCATTTTTCCTTCACGCCGGGAATCTCGAATGGGACGATCGATACCTACGAAGTCTGCGACTTCATCGACAATGCCATTTCGCTGCCGGTCGAGAAGGGACGCACGGTCTACGGGTACATCCATCTACCTTGCCAGATACGCGTGCATGACATAAGGAGAGGCGCGCCGACGGCAACTGGCAATCGCGGCGGAGGAGATAAAGTGGGAGTGCAGCAATGAAGTTTACGGGTGAGCGCGTCGTCCCCGGCCAGGTGGAAGCGGACCTGCTGAATGAGCATCTGGCGCGTTATCATTTCGCGCGTCAGTTCGTGAAAGGCAAGCGCGTGCTGGACGCCGCCTGCGGGTCGGGTTACGGCACGGCGATGCTGGCGGAATCGGCCAGTTCGGTGATCGGCATTGACATCTCCCGCGAGGCCGTTGGCTACGCGCGCTCCAACTATGCCGCCGCCGCGGCAGCCGGGGCGGAGATTGACTTCTCGGAAGGTGACTGCCTGGCTCTGCCCTTCACCGATGAAAGCCTGGATGTCGTGGTGGCCTTCGAGATCGTCGAACATCTGAAAGACGCCACCGGATTCCTGCGCGAGTTGCGCCGCGTTCTGCGGCCCGGCGGACTGCTGCTGCTCTCCACGCCCAACCGCCTCTATTACACCGAGGACCGCGGCGAAGTGAACCCGTTCCACGAGCGCGAGTATACCTTCGCCGAAATGGATGCGCTGATTGCGCCGTTTTTCGCGCATCGCCAGATCATCTTCGAGAACCATGTGGATGGTTTCGCCATCAGCGGCCCCGGCGCGGAGCTGAGCCACAGCGCAACACCAGCCGCCACGCTGCTGACGGACAACAGCGCTGGCGCGGCCACGGCCGGAACCATTGCCGAGCGCGGGCGCGACGCTTACTTCTTTATCGCCGTTTGCTCTGCGACCCCGATTCCACCCTTCAGTCCAATGCTCTTCGTGCCCTCCACCGGCAACGTGCTGCGCGAGCGCGAATTGCACATTCATAAACTGGAATCGCAACTCGACGGCGCCATCTCCGACCGCGACCTTGCGCGCGAGCAGTTCCAGAGGATGGAGCAGGAGTTGAATGACTTCCGCGCTTTTTTTACGAAGCGCGAGGCGGAACTCGATCAGTCGCTTGCTGAGCGCACCGCATGGGCGCAGAGCCTGGAGCAGGAAACCGGCCGCGCGCGCGACGCCCATGCCAGATTGGAAGAGGAGTTCACCAGGCTGCGCGGCGAATTTGATGAGCGCACGGCGTGGGCGCTGCGATTGAATGTTGATGTGGAGGAGCGCACCGCATGGGCGCGGCGTCTGGATGGCGAATTAGGCGAGGCCCGCACGGATCTCCAGAAAATCTACAGCTCGCGCTGGTATCGCATCGGCAAGAAGCTGGGGCTGGCGCCCTTCCCTCCCGAAACGCGCTCCGGTGACGGGACATAAGAGCGGCCTTTTGAAAATCATCCCCAAATTTATTTTTCTGTTGTTCGCCCCGCTGCTGCTCCTGGCGCTGTGGCTGGGAATCACCGCGTGCGACATGGTCTGGAAACTGCAAGGCCGGCGGCGCTCCGCGCAACGGAAGGATCGCACCGCTCCGCACACGGAATTTGCGCCGCCACGCAACGCCAGCGTCGTCATTCCCAACTGGAACGGCAAGGATTTGCTCGAAAAATATCTCTCGCCACTGCTCGCCGCCTGCCGCGACGAAGATGAGATCATCGTTGTGGATAACGCCAGCGCCGACGGCAGCGTGGAATATATCAGGAAAGTATTTCCCCGCGTGCGCGTGCTGGAGATGGAGCGCAATCTAGGCTTCGGCGGCGGATCGAATGCAGGCGTGCAGGCCGCGAAGCATCCGGTTGTAATACTGCTCAACAACGACATGCGCGTCCTGCCCGGCTTCGTCGAGGCGCTGCTTGCGGGTTTCGATGCGGCGGATGTCTTCGCCGTCTCCGCCCAGATATTTTTCTCCGACCCCAATAAACGCCGCGAGGAAACCGGGCTCACGGCGGGACAGTTCGAGAAGGGCTTCATCCGCGTCCGGCACATCATCGACCCGAACATCACGCAAATTGCCCCCACGCTCTACGCGGGCGGCGGCTCGACGGCGTATGACCGCGAGAAGTTTCTCTCGCTCGGCGGCTTCGATCCACTCTTCGAGCCATTCTACCTGGAAGACACCGACCTCTCCTTCAACGCCTGGCGGCAGCGCTGGCGCGTGCTCTACCAGCCCGCCGCGCACGTCTATCACGAACATCGCGGGACCATCGGCAAACACTTCACGCCGGAGACCATCTCGGCGTACCTGCAAAAAAACTATGTGCTAATGACTTGGAAGAACATCCACCGCCCCGCATGGATGGCCCTGCACTTCGCCTACACTTACGGCCACATGGTGATGAGCTTTCTGGGCCGCTGGACGCCGACGCGCACCACCATCGGCGCATTCAGCAGGGCGCTGCGCACTCTGCCTAAAGCGCTGCGGGCGCGGCGCCACGCGATTCTCAACGCCCGTCTTGAGACCCTGAGTATTTTCAACTGCACCAGCCCGGCCCTCTACCGCGATCAATTTCTGCCGCTGGCCCCGCAGCGTGAGGCACCTGCTGCCCTGCCCGCCCCCCCCTCTGGACAACTCTCTCCGGCGCTGGCTCCGGCGCGCCGACTGAACATTCTCTTCGTCTCGCCCTACTCGATCTATCCGCCGCTGCATGGCGGCGCGGTCTTTATGTATCAGGCTCTGGAAGCGCTGTCGAAGCGACACAACATCCATCTGCTGACGTTTGTGGACCGCGCCGAGGAAGTCACCTCCAACGAAACATTGCGCGGGATGCTCCAGAGCGTGGATGTCCTCCTGCGCCGTTATCAGCCGCACCCGCTGTTTCGTCTGGAGTCCAACGCCGAGCAGACTTTCCGTGATCCTGCGTTTGCCGAGCGGCTGGAGCGCCTCATTCTGGAGCACCGCATTGATTTGGTTCAGTTCGAGTACACGCAACTGGCGCAGTTCCATCTGCCACTCCAGAACGTCGCGCAATGCTTGTTTGAACATGACGTATACTTCCGTTCCGTGCAGCATCAGCTGACGGGCTCGCCGGGCAGGGCGATGGTAAAAGCGCGGGAGTTCCTCGAATGGTTGCGCGCGATCCGCTTCGAGCTGCGCGTGGCGAAGAAGTTTGACGCGCTGTTCACCTGCAATGTGGAGGAGCAGCGCTTGCTTCAGTCCTTTCTGAATGTGAACGACAAGCAAGCGCATTCGGCCACGAATAGACACGGTCCGCGCATCTACAGTGGCTTGCGCACGGCGGTGACTGTGGCCAGCTACACGTTCCCCGGCGGGCCGCGCACGCCGGACTCGCTGCTGTTCGTGGGAAATTTTAATCATCCCCCGAACCGGCAGGCGATCGAATATTTTTGTTCGCAAGTGTTGCCGGAGATTCGCCGCCTGCGCCCGCAAGCAAAGTTGACGGTGGTCGGCGCGAATGCGCCATCCGATTTGATGAAGAAATATACGACCGCCGATGGAGTGAGCTTCACCGGGCAGGTACCGGACATCCGCGATCCGCTCGGATCACATGCCATCTTCGTCGCGCCCATCCTGACCGGCGCTGGCGTGCGCGTGAAAATACTCGAAGCGTTCGCCTCGGGCATTCCCGTTGTCTCCACGCCGTTCGGAGCAGAGGGCCTCGAAATCATCTCCGGCGAAAATGGATTCCTTGCGTCCACCCCGCGCGAGTTCGCGCAGCACGTCCTCACGCTGCTCGAAGACCCGGCCCGCGCCACACGCATGGCCGCCGCCGCGCACCAGATGGCGTTGAGCCAATACGACTGGTCAACGGTGGTCAGCCATCTCGATGAAATTTATCAGGAATTAGTGGATGAAAAACTGCGCGCGGCGGACCAGCGTTGGTGAAATTAAAATCGCTGTCATCCTGAGCGCAGTGAAGAACCTGCTTTTCCTCTGTAGGAAAACAAAAGCAGGTCCTTAGCTGCGCTCAGGATGACGATGTGATAATCAGGATGACATCGTAATAATAATGGGCGCTCGCTATTTTCCGAAGGTTAGCCCGACCGACAGCAAAATGCGGTGCCAGCTTCCGCCGGGTTGAAAGAAGTCCTCAGGCGCGCGCGTATATTCATCGCGCACTTCCACCTTCCAACGCACTCCGGCGAGAAATTGATGCTCGATGCCGCCGCCCAGCGCGACTACCGGCACCACGATCTGATCCGGCGGTCCGGAGGGAAACGGGTTTTCCACCTGCCGCACGACCTCTACGACCTTGAAGTTCCCCACGCCCCCACCCACGACGCCAAACAGGCGGAAGCCCTTCGCTTGCGGTGTGTGCAGGCCGAGATCAAACGTGAGCGTATGCGCAGTCAGCTCCAGATCCGCGCTCGATCCGAACGCATCGCCACGCGAGAGAAACCCTTCCGGCCGCGAGTAGCCGTAGTGAACGCCGGCGCGCATGACACGGAGAAAATCTCCTCCGCCTTCCAGCGTCAGGACGTTCCCTTTTCGGATGCCCGCCGAAAACGGATCCAGCGCGGAAGGAACCGCGGTGGCGGCGGCGCTCAAGTCGTCACCGAAACTGCGCCCCAGCCCAACTCCGAAATATTGCGCGTGCCCGACAGCAGCGCCGCCGAGCATTCCCACCAGAAGCAAGATTACAAGTCTGACTCGATTCATTTTGGTCCTCTCGAAATTTTCATATGTGCAGCGGCAGGCTCGGCTGTGCCAATTGCCTGTGCCGATTCTATCGTCAAGCGCGATGCCCGGGAAGGTACCAAAATCTATTCAGGAGCGGCGCGCTCCACGCGGACCTCCACCTCGATCGCTTCATCGGCCTTCACGGTAATCTTCGCGGGACTCTTCACCAGATACAGCGCGGGCGAGAGCTTGAAGATGTAGGTTCCGGGATAGACATCGGCAAACTCAAACTGGCCGATGGGATTGACGTCCTTGCGGTAGATCATGCCGAGTTCGAGGTTCTCGATCATCAGCCACACCCCGCCGAGCGGCTTACCGTTCACCTTGAGCACTTTGCCGTAAACAATACCCACGCCCTGCGATCCCTTCCGTTGCTGCGCGATGGCGGGCCACGCCAAAATAATCAGAATCACCGACGCGACCAGCGCGGGAATATATCGCGCTGGACGGAATCCCTGCGGTCTACTTATCGGCTTGCTCATGGATCAGGTCTCCCCAGTCACTTTTGATTACGCCTGCACCCTTTACGATTCCCCGCCAAATTATGTAGAATCCCAATTGGGCCTATACACGGCCCGTTCCACAGGATGCCGCGGCGAATCGAAGTACACCTGTGGAGTACATCTGGCACGTTACTCCAGTCAGGGCTTTGGCTCAAGCGGACGCGCCCGCCGATGGATCAAGTTCGCAGGACGTCCGCTATCATTTATCATTCTGATTGTTTGAAACGAGGGGAACAATGGCAACACTGCAAAAGCAAGTGAAGACGGAGATCGCCGGCATCATGGACCGCTACACTGGCGCGATGGATACGCTGGTGAAGGCGTTCGCCAAGCGGCGCAACAGCACGCGCGATATTTATTGGCTGGCGCTGCAAGCGTCCAAGGAGTTCGGAGCCATCCGCACGCACGCCCGCGTTATGATGTCCCGCGCCAAGCGGATGGAGCCGCTCGCCGACATCAAGAAATCAGCGCATGACTCGGCCGAGGAGATTGACCACTACTACGGTTATCGCCAGATACTTGATTGGAAGCTGAACGGCAAGACCTGTACTGTGAACCGCTGGTGGGATTACGGCGATTTCGCCGAAGAGGGCGGCGCGGGTCCGAAGATGTCCGCCAAGCTGTGGCCGGAGCACGTCGGCTATCTGGAACTGAACAAGAAGCTCGCCAGGCAGACCAAATCACAGTGGGTGCGCGACGTGATTCTCTCGAATCGCGAAGGCGCAGCCGTGGCTTTCCATTTTGTGATGAGCCACCTGCCCGCGAAAGACGCGTACATGAAGAAGATTACCAAGCACGAGCATGCCGTCGCTGTGGATGAACTGCATCATGGCCCCGAGATGATCGACGAGCTGGCCAAGACGGTCAAATCGCCGAGGGACCTGGAGACCGCCAAGAAGGCCATCATGCAGATGCGCATTCAGGAGCTGCGCCAACGCAACGAGCAGTTCCTCTATCCGCTGTCGGCGCGCGAACTGGCCAAGCTGGAGAAGGATTTCCTCGCGGGTAAGACCCCGGCGATCCCTCTGTTCTCCACCGGCAAAGTGTAACAAGCAAGGTTGTAACTTCCAACCTTACAGCTAGCAAAGGCCCGGCGTCACTGCCGGGCCTTTGCCTTTACAGTGCCGCGCGCGGCACTGTGACGTTAGCCGCTGATGGCCAGCGCTTCCTGATCAACACGCCGCTGGACGGCGAGTCAATGGGGGAAATTCGGAATCTTTGGGCGCTGTCGGGAAAGGCGGGGGGTAGGGTGTTGGGGGTGGCCGGCAAATTCCGACGCTGCCGCGAATCTTGTCAGGTTGGTCGATTTGGATCATTTGACGCGCGAGACGGGTGCCAGCGGCGGGAAAGCTGATCTGAAGTTCCTCCCGCCCCCCCACCCCGAATCCCTAATCCCCAGTTTGTCAATCTGGTCAGAGTGGTCAGAACCGTGAACGTTTGCACTTTGGGTAGGACCGCGAATTTGGGCAAGTTGTGGTGTACCGCGACGACGTTTTTCAGCCTATGTTTTCCCTGTGAAGTCGGCGACCAGCGCGATGGCTTGCTCGATGACAGATGGGTCGGAGCCGAAACCGCGCAGCCAGTGGACGTCTGGCTCCTTGCGGAACCAGGTCATCTGGCGCTTGGCGTACTGGCGCGTGCGGGTCTGCGCGTGGTAGAGCGCCTCGGGCAGCGTGATGCGCCCTTCCAGATGATCCACCGTCTGGCGGTAGCCGTGCGCCTGAAAGGGCGGCAACGTGGAGGCGTAGCCGCGGGCGATGATCGACTGGACCTCTTCCAACAAGTTGGACCCCAACAGGGCCGGTTCCCGCAGGCCCTTGTCGAACATCGCGGCAGTGCGCAGGTTGATTCTCCCGTAGAGCGCCTCGCGCGGTGCGTCAATGCCGAGCTTCAACACGCGGAAGCCGGTCAGCGTGTCGCGGCCTTCGCTAAACAACACGGAGGCGGGGCGACTGCCCAGCAGGCAGACCTCGATGGCGCGGATCAGCTTGGGCGTGTCGTTGGCGTGGATGGTCGCCGCCGTCGTGCGATCGATGCGGCGGAGCAGGCGGTGCAGATAATCACCTTCTCCCTGGCTGGCCCGCTGATTGGCCCGTGTTTGCAGCCGTTGGCGCAACTCCACATCGCGCGTTGGTCCGGGCGTCAGTCCGTCAATCAACGCGCGCAGATAGAAGCCCGTTCCGCCGGCCACGATGGGCAAGCGGCCACGCGCGAAGACCTCGCGCAGAACCGCTCGGCCCAGCCGCATATACTCGCCCGCGGCGAACTGCTCGTCGGGATTCAGTATGTCCATGAAGTGATGCGGGACGCCGCGCCGCTCGGCTGGCGGAAGTTTCGCCGTGCCGAGGTCGAACCAGCGGAACATCTGTAACGAGTCGCAGTTGAGTATCTCGCCGCCAAAGCGGCTGGCGAGTTCGAGCGCGAGATGGGATTTCCCGCTGGCCGTCGGCCCCACCACGGCCAGCAGCGTGGGATCATGATTCATAACTTTGAGTATTGCATAGCTCGACCCCAGCGAACACCGACGTAACCAACCCGGAACAGCACGGTGCCGCAGGAAGACTTTCGCTTGACCCCTAGGCGACTGGTTGCGATAAAATGGTGTACACAAAGGTGAAGCAGATGAGTCCTGCAATTTCCAGTCCGACCATGTCCACGCGGCAGTGTAGCTACTGTGGCAAACTGTCTCCCGACTATTTACGCACCTGCCCAGGATGTCGTGAAGATTTCCCCGATGCACCCACCACCCGCAAGGAATACTCCGCTGGCAGAGGCGAGATGCGCCGTGGGCTTTTGTATCTTCTCCTGGCCGGAGTGATTCACTACTTTGCCAGCGGCTACAGCAGTATGGAACTACCGGTGGAAGTTTCGCCCATGATCACTCTCTACCTGACGCCCGCGTTGGCTGTTGGCGGGCTGGGGTTTGTCATCTTCGGATTCGTCTCCCGCCGCACCCGATAGTGTAGTCCGAACCGAGCCGCAACAGGACTAGGCTGGCAGATTCAGATATTTCCAAACAACGTAGAGCGTCAGCAGAACCAGCAGCAGCACGGTTCCAGCAACTTGTTGGGGAGAGGGAGTGGACATGATGAAGGTTACGACTCACTCCATGCGCAGGTTGTAGAAATAGACGAAGCGCAGGCGGATGTCCGCGCCGGGAAACTCACTGGGCAGCGGCGGAAACGGGTCCGACAATCGAATGCTGGACAGCGCCGCGGAGTCCAATGACGTCGTCCCCGATCCGTCCTCCAGCACGAGTTGCTCTACGCCGCCGTCGCGCAGGATATGAAACTGCACGACCGCTCTGCCCTTGCGACCCAGCCGCGCAATCTCCGGGATCACCGCATACCAGTTGCGCCGGACGGCCAGGTAGACGCGCAGCAGATAGGGATTAAAGTCCACTCCCATGGTATCGGAGAGAATCTGCGGCCCGGGCAGATTGAAGTTGGGATCGCTGGCGCCTTTCCCCACCCCCGGCAATCCCATTCCCGTCCCCGGCCCTTGGCCGGAGGCGCGCTGCTTGGCCATCTCACGGAGCAGCGCGTCGGTACCGCGACTGGCTGATCCAATGGGAGGCAGCGAAAGCGAAGAGGGGGGCGTCTCCGGAGGCAACTGTACGGATTCAAATCCCGGTCGCTTCGGTGGGTTCTTGATTTCTTCCGGATAGTTGGGAATGCCTGGCGTCTGCTGACCGCGAATGATACGGTCCCCTCCGCCACCGCCTCGGTTCTCGGCGAGCAGTTCGCGCTCGGGCGGCGGCTCCGCCTCGCGCGGAGCGGGCGGCGGCTCGCGCATGGCGTCGGGATTCTGTTGCGCGCGCTCAACGGGAGCCTGTGGCTGTGCGGGCGGCTTGGGCAGCGGCGGCGCACGCAGTTGTTCGCGCGACTTTTGAGGAGGCTGATAGACTAACTGCACGGCGTCTTCCGGCCTCACCATTTCAACCGGCTTGGGCGGAGAGAAAAGCATTTCCGGATGCGCCACCAGGACCATGACGATGGCGATGTGCGTCAGCACCGAGACCAAAAAGGTATCGCGTCCGTGCGGCTCTTCCGGCTCGGGGTAGTCATCGCTCAGAAGATGTCTGATCTCATCAGCCATGAATTGCCGTCGTTTCCATTGCTCTGCTGTGGTTCCATTAGGATATTGCCGCTACTTTCCGGCCATTGGTCCCGCGGACGCATGGAGCGGATGGTCCATGCTGAAACTATCCTGCGCCTGCATCAGGCGATCTCCATGCAGGGTGATCTCACTCAATATCAGATGCGCCAAATGCAGCGCACGCCGCCCGTGAGTCCCATCCACCTGTGGATTCTTCCGGGTACGAACACTTTCAATGAACGCTTCCAGTTGAGCGCGTAGTGGCTCCTGCTTCACCGGATGCAACTGGCGCGGCTCGAGGCTGGGCCCCTCGGGTGTCCTGCGCACGGCGATGGCAAATGCGTCCTGACGATCGTAGTCGAGTGAAACGTATTCGCTGGCCTGAAACCAGCGCAGCTTACGCACGCGCTCCGTGCTGACACGGCTGGCAGTGAAATTGGCGACGCAGGCGTTGGCGAACTCGATGCGCACGTTGGCGATATCAATCTTTGGCGTCAGCACGGGCAGGCCAACGGCGCGAATCTCCTTAACCTCTGAGTCAATCAATGACAGAACAATATCCAGATCGTGAATCATTAGATCCAGAACCACGTCGACATCCAGGCTACGCGGCGAAAACGGCGAGAGGCGATGCGCCTCAAAGAACAACGGTACACGCGCCACACTGCGCGCAGCCGCGACGGCTGGGTTGAAGCGTTCCAAGTGCCCCACTTGCAGGATGCGGTTATGACCACTGGCCGTCGCGACCATCTCGTCGGCCTCGGCCACGCTGCTGGCCAGCGGCTTTTCCACCAGCACGTCCACGCCGGACTCCAGCAACTCCACCGCGATGGCGGAATGGCTTTGGGTGGGCACCGACACCGTTGCGGCATCGACTTGCCCCTTCATATCCTGAAGACGCGCGAACGATTGGCACTGATACTTCGCGGCCATCTCCCGCGCGCGCGCAGGATCGGCATCGAAGATGCCCACCAGGTCCACGTCGGGCAGCTCACTATAAATGCGCGCGTGATTCTCGCCGAAGCGACCGACGCCGACCACGGCCACGCGAATTGTTTTTGCCATAGTTTGGGATTCGCCCATCAATTACTTCCCCGTAAGCGCACGAATAGTTCCCTGAAGTTCGGCTGCTGCAAGCGGCGTGCCCACCATGGCGATTCCCGCTTCGTCGGCGGCAGCAAGCAGAGCGTCGCGATCAAACAGCAACGCCTTTCCGGCATCTATACTGAGGGCGGTCGCGCCGGACTCGCGCATCACTTCAATCGTGGACATTCCCACCACGGGCACGTCAAAGCGCATGTCCTGCGCGGGCTTGGACACCTTCACCACGGTGAGCGGCTGCCCGGCTGCCAACTGCGCGGCACGGCGAATCACCGCGTCGGTGCCCTCCATGGCCTCGACAGCCACGCAAGCCTGACCGGCCACGACGATGCTCTGGCCGATATCCCAGCGCGCCAGCTCCCGCGCAACCTTCAGTCCATACTCAATGTTGCGCATCTCGTCCTCGTTGGGAGCGCGGCGCGTCAGCACGCCCGCGCCAGCCAGCAGCGGTTGCAGGAACAGCGTTGAGTCTTCCAGCACGATGCCCTCTTCCAGCAGCACCTTGGCCACGCCGCCGATCAGCGCATCCGTATTCTTCTCGCGCAGGGACATGAGCACCTTCACCAGTTTCCAGTCGGGACGGATGGATGAGAAGATTTTGTTGTGGCGCACCTGCCCGGCCATCACGGCGCGACTGACCCCCTCTTGCTTAAATACATCGATCAAGCGGGAGAGCTCGCCGAGACTCAGCCAGTGCAGCCGCGAAGCGTGCGCCGCCAGGTCCGGTGAGGCCTCTTCGCGGATGGCCGCCACCACCATCTCAATGCCGCGACTGCGCGCCGCTTCCAGCACCAAAAATGGAAATTGACCATTGCCTGCGATCAGGCCATAACGAATTGTGCTTGCTGACTGACTCGTCATTGCTCTTCCCTGATGACCATCGCGTAATCTTGCGCGATCGTTCGGCGCCATAGTTCGGCGCAGGGCACGACTTTACAGGTTGCTGAAAAACTCTCACTCGTCGTCATTCCGAAGTCCGGCGCCTTTTGCCGGGCAGAGGAACCTGCTTTGTTTTCAGTCGGGCGGATTAAAAGCAGGTTCCTCGCTCCGCTCGGAATGACGACGAGCGAGAGTTTTTCAGCAACCTCTTTAGTCGTGCCCTGACGAGAGATCGGCGCGCCATATCTTTTCAATGACCGATTTTCGCTCGACGGGACCTACTTCACAAAGCCGCGCTCGGCGGTGGCGATGAAGGACAGCAACTCCTCCACGTCGGATGAGCGAATGCCGTCCTCGCGTATCTTCTCGAGCGCCTGCGTGGTGTTCAGTTTCTTTGACATCAAGTGCCGAAACACGCTCGCTAATTTCTCGCGCCGGTCCTCACCGAATCCTCCGCGCTCGAGGCCCACCTTATTGACACCGAACAAACGGACTTCGCGCTTCATCACGGTCATTGAGAACGGGAGGACATCCTGTGTGATGACGCTATAGCCGCCGACAATACTGTGCCGTCCAACGCGGCAAAACTGATGCACGCCCGAGAAGGCGCCGATATTAGCGTAGTCTTCAATCACCACGTGGCCTGCAAGCGTGGTGGCGTTGGCCAGAATGGTGTGGTTGCCGACGCGGCAGTCGTGCGCGATGTGGGTGTAGGCCATGATCCAGTTATCGTCGCCGATGCGGGTCAGCGCACCGCCGACCTCGGTGCCGCGATTCACGGTAACAAATTCCCGGAAGGTATTGCCCTTCCCGATGATGGTCTCTGAACGCTCGCCGTGAAACTTCTTGTCCTGCGGGACCACGCCGATGGAGCTGTATGGGAAAAACTTATTGCCCGGCCCCACGCGCATAGGACCTTCCATGAAAACGTGCCCCATCAGCTCGCTGCCTTCGCCGATGGCCACCTCAGCGCCGATCACGCAATAAGGACCGATGCGGACGTCCGCGCTGATCTCCGCGCCGGGATGAATCACAGAGCCTGGATGAATCACGGCAGAGGGGTGAATCCCCGGCGAGAACTGAATCATCCGGCGGCCTCGCGGGATGCTGCCACGCTGCGTTGCGTGATGGCGCAGATCATGATGGCCTCCGCCGCCAACTGGCCAGCGACGTATGCCTTGCCTTCCAGGCGAATAAACGTGCTCCGCTTCGAGAGCACGTTCACTTCCATCCGCAACTGATCTCCCGGCACAACGGGGCGACGGAAACGCGCCTTCTCGATGGAAGCGAAGAACACCAGCTTGTCGGAATGATCGCCGCCATCGCCCAGCGCGAGGATACCGCCGGTCTGCGCCATGGCCTCCACGATCAACACGCCGGGCATGACCGGAAAATCCTGGAAGTGGCCGACAAAAAACGGTTCGTTAATGGAGACATTTTTCAACCCCACCACACGGTTGCCTGGATCGATCTCGATGATGCGATCCACCAGTAAAAATGGCGGGCGGTGCGGAAGTATCTTCTGTATCTGATGGATGTCGAGGACCACACTGTTGGCCGAATTCTTTGTATCCAAAACCCTGATACTCATTCTTGATACTCCTTGTCGATACTCCTTGACAGTGGCGCCGGTGGCCCCGTCCTGGCAAATTGCCCCCAGGAATAAAACATCAGCCCGCCGACGGCCACGTGGCTACTGTAGAATCAATTGATTATATTCGATTCCATCGGGTGTCGAGTGAGTTTTCAAGCCAGGGACCGCCCAGGAGATGTCATGGGCCGAGTATGGAACCGCATGCGCGCCCAGCAGGACGAGATGCTGGCGCTGTTGCGCCAAATGGTGGAGATAGAGTCACCCAGCACGGACAAACAGGCCGTGGATCGCTTGGGCGCGTTCGTGGCGGGACATCTGAGCGAGTTGGCGGGGACGGTGGGCGGTAAGGTAAAGGTTCATCGCTCGCGGACAACGGGCGACCACCTACAGGCCGAGTTTTTCGGATCGTCCGCGGACCGACCAGCGGGACGTTCGCGAGCGAATAAAAAGATACTGCTGCTCGGACATCTTGACACCGTTTGGGACATGGGCACACTATCCGGCATGCCGTTTCGAGTGGCTCGTGGCAAGGCCTATGGGCCGGGTGTTTACGATATGAAGTCCGGCATCGTGGTCGCCCTGTTCGCGCTGCGGCACCTCATTGAAACGGGTGCCCGCATGCCCAGGCCCGTAACATTGTTGCTCAACGCCGACGAAGAGATCGGCAGCCCATCATCGCGATCGCTCACCGAAGCCACCGCCCGGCGCAGCATCGCCGCGCTTGTTCTGGAACCTTCTTACGGCGCAAGTGGAGCCTTGAAGACTTCTCGCAAGGGCACAGGAGAATACCGCATACACGTGCAGGGCCGCGCCGCCCACGCCGGATTGGACCCTGAAAAGGGAGCCAGTGCGATCAATGAACTTTCCAGGCAACTTATCTTTTTACAACACATTGCAGACATAAAAAGAGGCATTACATTAAACCCTGGCGTAATCACCGGAGGAACTCGAACCAACGTGGTGGCGGCCGCAGCGGAGGCGTCGATTGACGTCCGCATACGCCATCTCGCCGATGGCCCGCGCGTCGACAAGCTGCTGCGCGGACTTCGCCCGCACGACCGGCGCACGCGGTTGCGCATCACCGGAGGAATGAACCGCCCGCCCTTCGAGGTAACTCCAGCGGGAGCGGAGCTTTTCAGCAGAGCGCGGCATCTGGCACGCCCATTGGGAATTTCTCTGGAGCAGGCTGCGGTCGGCGGCGGCTCGGACGGCAATTTCACCGCCGCGCTGGGCGTGCCCACCCTCGATGGTCTGGGCGGTGTGGGCGATGGTGCGCACGCCAGCCACGAGCACATCATCATTTCAGAGCTGCCCCGTCGCGCCGCATTGCTCGCGCATCTTATGGCCAACCTCGCGGGCGAGGATTAGCCACAGAGACACGGAGCCACCGAGCGGCAAAACTTATTGCAACGAATTTCTCTGGGCCTCTGTGCCTCCGTGGCGGAATCCGTTAAACTGAGAAATTATGAAAAGCGAATTGAAGATGAATGTACCGAATGGATTTCTGTTTGCCGCCGGCCACGCCGGTTTGCGCAAGCATGGCACAGGCCCTGACGTCGCGTTGATGTACTCGACGGTTCCGGCGCAGGCAGCCGCGGTGTTCACCACCAATCGCGTGAAGGCGGCTCCGGTGCTTCTCTCGCAAGCACGGTTGCAGCGCGGCACTCATTTGGCGCAGGTGATTTTAGTGAATGCCGGCAACGCCAACTGCGCTACCGGCAGTCAGGGCATGAGGACCGCTCGCCAAACCACTCGTGTCGCGGCGTCGTTGCTAAAGGTGGGGGTCCACTCCACGCTGGTGGCTTCCACGGGAGTGATTGGCGTGCCGCTCGATGCCACAAACATTACCGACCAGCTTCCCTCGCTGATTCGCCAGTTGCACCCGGATGGTTATGCGGCGGTGTCGCGGGCCATCATGACCACCGACACCGTGCCCAAGCTCTCCAGCCGCGCGGTGCGCATCAGCGGACGAACCGTCAATCTGCTGGCCTTCTGCAAAGGCGCAGGGATGATCTATCCGCGCATGGCCACCATGCTGGGCTTCTTCTTTACAGATGCGCTGGTGGAGCCACGCTTCCTGCAACGCGCCGTGAAGCGTATGGCGGACCTGAGCTTCAATCGCATCTCGGTTGACGGTGACACCTCCACCAATGACACGGTTTTCCTGCTCGCCAACGGCCTGGCAAAGAATCGCGCTATTCGCGAAGGCGGCCCCGGCGCAAAAGAATTTTTCTCCGCGCTGGTGGAGCTGGCGCAGGAGCTGGCCATCCGCATGGTACGCGACGGCGAGGGTGCCAGTAAGGTCGCCGAGATTCGCGTGGAGGGTGCGCGCAACGCGAAGCAGGCAGAGGCCATTGCCCGTGCTATCGCGCTATCGCCGCTGGTGAAGACCGCCTTGGCCGGCGCTGATCCCAACTGGGGACGCATTCTCTCCGCAGCCGGCAACGCGGGGGTGGAACTGAATCCCGCAAAGGTGGACATCTACCTGAACCGCATGCGCGTGTGCCGCTCCGGCGGTGCAGCGGACTTCAACGAAGCGGCGGCCAGCAAATTGTTGCAGGCGAAAGACGTGCTGATCCGCGTCGTCATCGGCACAGGCAAGGCCGCCGCGTGTTTCTGGACCTGCGACTTCACCAACGAGTACATCCGCATCAACGCCAGCTACCGGACCTAAGGTATGCAGTTATTCCCGGATCAGAGCCTCGGCCGCCAGGGAGGGGGTACGCTAGACGATCAGCATTGCCCGTTGAACGTGCCCCCTCCCTGGCGGTCGGGGCTCTGATCCGGAAGACAGTACAGACGCTCAAGAATGGTGCCGATGCCCGCTCATACTACTTCCATTGACGCACCCTCGACTCGCCGTTCCCTGCCTCGCAGCATTGGATATTTCACCGCCACCAGCGTCGTCATCGCCATTGGTTCGGGCATCTTCACCACCACGGGATTTCTAGCCCGCGATCTGGGCAGTCCCTTTGCGATACTAGCCATCTGGCTGGTGGGCGCGTTGCTCGCGTTGGCCGGCGCACTTTGCTACAGCGAGTTGGGCGCGGCGTATCCGCGCGCGGGCGGCGAGTACGTCTATCTGCGCCAAGCCTATGGGCCGCTCACCGGCTTTCTGTCGGGGTGGGGTAGTTTCGTCGCGGGCTTCTCCGCGCCCACCGCGGCGGCGTGCATTGGATTCGCCGCATACCTGGCTCACTTCGCTCCGGCGCTGGGGACCGCACACATCGTCGGCGCGATCCCTCTGGGATATTGGACCCTGCGGATCAACGGAGCACAGATTGTGGGGTTGCTCGCCCTGTGGACGCTGACCTTTTTTCACGCGGCTGGCACGCGCCGTGGCGGCCAACTGCAAGTGATGCTGACGGTCGTGAAGACGCTGGCCATCGTCTCGCTGATCGCCGCGGGATTACTCTATGGCCACGGCGATTGGACGCACTTGCGAACCAGCTCCACGGAACTGATCTCGTCATCCGCTTGGACGAACGCGCCGGTGTCGCTGATCTTCATCCTGTTTTGCTACAGCGGATGGAATGCCGCGGCGTACCTCGCCGGTGATGTCCGCGAACCGCATCGCACGATCCCACGGTCATTGCTGTCTGGAACGGCGGTGGTCGCCACACTCTACATGGGCATGAACATTCTGTTCCTCTACGCGCTTCCCGTGGAGCAGATGATCGGAGTGTTGACCATCGGCGAGAAAGCGTCGCAGGCGCTCTTCGGCGATCTGGGAACCAGTATCGCCTCGGCCTTCATGGCTGTGTCGATCCTGTCATCCGCCAGCGCCATGACCATGGCGGGTCCGCGGGTCTATTACGCGATGGCCACCGACGGAGTTTTCCCGAGGAAGCTCGCTGAATTGCGCGCCACACAGGGCAGTCCCGAAGCCGCCCCAGTGGCTGCTATCGTCGCTCAGTCGGCCTGGGCCTCGGTGCTGATGCTGACCGGCACCTTCGAGCAGCTCATTGTCTATTCAGGATTTGTGCTGGTGTTCTTTTCGGCGCTGGCGGTGGCAGCGGCGATGGTATTGCGATTTACTCAGCCCAATATTCCCCGTCCATTTCGCGTGCCACTTTACCCGCTGCCTACTCTGTTGTTCATAGGCTTCTCGGCATGGATACTCATCTTTACGCTCAAGGGACGACCGCAGGAGTCGCTCGCCGGCATCGCCATGGTCCTGGCTGGGATACCGCTCTACTGGCGCTGGAACCGAAAGCATCGCGCGAATTAGTCCGTTTTGCGGGGTGTTGATGAGTAGCGCTCGCGCAGGGCACAACACGGGAAGTGTCATCAAAATTGTGCAGCGGAAAGAATAAGGTGCAGCAGAAAGGTGCAACCCTCGAAGCCATCGCTGCGTCAATAATAGTGTATGGTTGAATACAGCCACATTGAGGAGAAACAGGCCATTCGTAATTTTCGCAATGCGATAATCCCCAGCAGTCCGAAGGTCTCATGAACTGCAAAATCGAGTTGCCGCAATCTATAAGATTATCCTCGAAGGTTCTACCCGTTCTCTTATTTTTGTTGTTCTCCCAGGCGATGCTTTTCGCTAAGTCCATCCCTGTCCGTGGCACTGTTGTCGACGCCACCGGTGGGCCGCTCGAAGCCGCGCAAGTAACGGTCACTTCCGGCGACAAGCAGGCAGCCGCCACTCTCACCAATCAGCACGGCGAGTTTACGGTGTCTCTCCCATCCGGTGAGTATCGCATCTCCGTCACGACTGCCAATTTTTCCACCTTTGAAGAGACGGTGATTGTCCGTCGGGGCATGAAGGCGCTTTCTTTCAGCATGAGCCTGGCGCCCTTCCCACAGACCATGGATGTGGAAGATCAGCCCTACGAGATCGCGCTCGACCCGGATCGCAATCTTTCCGGCCTGACTTTCAGCGACTCCGACATCGAGAATATTCCCGAGGATGAAGATGAGATGGCGCAGTATCTAGCCGACCTGGCCGGGCCGGGAGCCAGCGCCGTGGGCGGCGCCGAGACCTTGGTGGACGGCTTCAACGGCGGACGCCTGCCGCCGCGCGATCAGATTCAGGAGATTCGCATCAACAACAATCCCTACAGCTCCGAGTTTTCCCGCCCCGGTCACGGTCGCATTGAAATCCGCACGCGCGCCGGCTCCGATGCGCTGCGCGGCAACCTCGGCTTCAATCTGCGCGACGACGCGCTGAACGCCCGCAACGCCTTCGCGGACCAGAAGCCTCCCTACCAACGGCGCAACTTGCGCGGCAGCCTGAGCGGACCGATCATCAAGAACCGCATGTCGTTCTCCGTGAATGGCCGCCGCTCCGACGCGCAGGACAACGACTCGGTGAACGCCTTCACGATAAATGGCGATCCACTCAACTACTCGATTACCCGTCCGAACATGAGCCAGGAGTTCGGCGGACGCACGCAGATCAATCTGCCCAGGAATCAATCGCTGAATCTCAATGTGGAGTATCAATCGGACCGCCGCTCGAACGAGGGCGTGGGCGGCTTCACGCTGCTCGATCGCGCCACGTCGTCCGATTCCCGTGAGATCAGTTTCCGCGCCAGCGAGACTGCGGCGCTCAGCGAACGCATGGTGAACGAATTTCGCTTTGGTTTTGAGCGGCAGGTTTCCAGCACCACGCCGCTCACCTCTGCCATCGCCATCAACGTGCAGGACGCCTTCCAGAGCGGCGGCGCGCCGCGGCTGAACGAAGCAACCGAGCGCAACTTCCAGTTCGCCGATCAGATGAGCTGGTCGCGCGGCAATCTCAGCATGAAGGGTGGATTCCAAGGTAATCTACATCAGTTCCACACGCTTTCACGCGATAACTTTCTGGGAACCTACGAGTTCGCCTCGCTCGATTCCTATCGCGCCGGCGCTCCGATCACCTTCACCGTCAACTCCGGCAACCCCGCTCTGGATATGAACCAGTTCGAGTCTGGCATGTTCCTGCAAAGCGACTATCGCGTCGCCCCCACGCTGATGCTCTCCTTCGGCGCGCGCTATGAGGCGCAGAATAATATCTCCGATGCGAACAATGTCGATCCACGTTTTGGTTTTGCTTTTAGCGTGGGCAAATCCTCTGTGCTGCGCGGCGGAGCGGGTCTGTTTCACCAGCGGCTGAATGCCAATACCGTGCAGTCGGTGCTGCGTCTTGACGGCACTCGGCAGATACAGACCGTCATTCAGAATCCCGCGTTTCCTAATCCGCTGGCTGGTGGTGGAGTTGCCGAGGTTCGCCTGCCCAGTTCCTTGCGCGAGGCCGACGCCGATCTGGCGCTGCCTTACACCATGAACTCGTCCATCTCCTATGAAACACGCCTGCCGCGCGGACTGTTTGTCTCGTTAAACTACGATCACATTCGCGGCGTGCATCTCTACCGGAACCGTAATCTAAACGCTCCGCTGCCGGGATTTACCACGCGGCCTGATCCCTCGCGCGGCAACATCCTGCTGCTGGAATCAACCGCCGCCTCGCGCTACCAGGGAGTAAGCATCAACATCAATCAGCGGCTGGGCCGCCGCAGCGTGAACGGCAACTACACGTACTCGCTGAGCAACAACAACTCGGACGGCCCATTCTCATTGCCCGCCAACAACTATGACCTGCGCGGCGAGTGGGGCCGCTCCGCTGACAATCAGCGGCACACCGCCATACTCGGATTCAATACGCCGCTGCCGCTCGGCATCGAAGGCAACACGCGCATTCGCACCACCTCGTCCCGGCCCTTCAACATCACCACGGGGACGGATGATAATTTCGACACCACCACCAACGATCGCCCGGTTGGAGTGGAACGCAATACTGGCATCGGCCCGGCGTTCTTCCAGCTCGATGTTACGCTGCGCAGGAGCTTCAGCTTGCGCCGCGCGCAACCCGTGCAAGCGGCTCCGCAAGGTGGCCAGGGGGGACGGCAGCGTGGAGGACAAGGTGGAAGACAGGGTGGAGGGCAGGGTGGCCCTCAAGGTGGCGGGCAGCACGGCGGGCAAGCACCCCCGGTATCCAACTTCGTTTCAAACTTCCAGCGCCCCGGCGGTGGTCCCGGCGGACCTCCGCAAACTGGCAATGGTGGCGGACCGGGTGGCGGGGGCGGCGGTCGCGGTGGAAACAATCAGCGTGTCGGGCCGCAACTGGCGCTTACTCTTAATATCACCAACCTCTTTAATCACACCAATCCATCCCGCTATAGCGGCGTGCAGACTTCACCCTTCTTCGGACGCGCCAACTCCGCTCGCGCGCCGCGCGAGATTGAAATCGGCGTGCAGCTCAGCTTCTAGGGCATTTATGGAGATGATGTAGCCGAGTTGATTAGTGTCCGCTGGAGGGGTCTTCCGCGGTGGGCTCCATGCGGATGCGCAGCGACTTCATGAACTGAGCATCCTGGCTGGTCAGGATCAGTTCACCCGAAGGCCAGTTGGAAATTTCAGCGGGGGTGGCAGCGGCTTCATCGTCGCGGCGGTGAAAGCCGATGGTAGCTTCCAGAATCATGAACACATCGTACCCGGCCTCGTGAATTTCCTGGATGGCCTGTGCGACCTTCTCCGACTCGCCCACCGATTCGTTTATGGCTTGGCCCAGATTCTTGAGCAGTTCTTTCAGACTATCATCCAGTTCCATGGTTCGGGCCCTCTACCATCCGCGAGACATCTCCGAAAGGAATGCCGCGCTCGCCAGCGGCCCCACGCCTACCCTCCATGGCTAATACCATCCCTAAACAATCATACGGAAGAGCCGCAAGAGGTTGTTGCGACAACTGAAACCATTGTAGTGACAGGACGCGAAGCGTGTCAATTTTACTTCACGCCGGTAAATATTTCTGCATGCTGTTTGACGTGCCCCAGCAGGTTGGCTATAATCGTAAGGTTCAGCAGGTAAGTTAGGAATAGACTGGCCGGGGCAAGCGCTTCCGGCCCATCAAGTTAGCTCTGGTTACAGGAGAGTTCAGGATGTACGCCATTGTTGAGACGGGTGGAAAGCAGTACCGTGTCGCCCCCGGTGATGTAATTCGCGTGGAGACCTTGGAAGGCGAGACAGGCACAACTACCGCCATCGGGCGCGTGCTGGCAGTCTCCCCCGAGGAAGGCACTATCGTCAGCGGAAAGAAAGTGGAAGGCGCCACTGTCGAGGGCACCATTCTGGGCAATGATCGCGCCAAGAAGATTCTCGTATTCCACTACAAGAAAAAGAAGCAGTACAAAAAGATGCAAGGGCATCGCCAGAACTATACCGAAGTGCGCGTTGATAAGGTCAACCTGTAACGCCGCAAAACTTCGCGCAATTGACTTCCAGATATGCCGGTAAGGCACGGAGAGTTTTGTAATGGCACATAAAAAAGGGTTAGGCAGTTCAAGAAACGGGCGGGACTCCAACGCGCAGCGGCTGGGCGTGAAGCGCTTCGGCGGCCAGTTGGTCTCCGGCGGCTCCATCATCGTCCGCCAGCGCGGCACACCGATCAAGGCCGGCGCCAATGTCGGGCGCGGCAGCGATGACACGCTGTTCGCCAAGATCACCGGCACGGTGCGCTTCATTGATAAGGGCCGCTCGGGCCGCTTTGTGGCAGTTGATCCAGTGGGCGCGGCTTCAGTCGCCGCCACTCCAGCTAATTAGTCAGCAGCGGAAGACGGCCGTAGCGCCCTCTTCCGTTTTTTTGTATCCGCACGCCGGCGCCGCCAACGGATTCATTGCAGAGCATTCCTTCGGCGGCAATTGTTTCTTGGCGGTAGGCAGAGCGGACTCCACACGTGTTTGTTGATGAAGCAGTCATTACGGTGAAGGCGGGCGACGGCGGCAATGGCTGCCTGGCCTTTCGCCGCGAGAAGTACGTTCCCCGCGGCGGCCCCAGCGGCGGCGACGGTGGACGCGGCGGCTCCATCATCTTCGAGAGTACTCAGCAGCACAACACACTCATCCACTTCCGCTTCAATCCCGAGCATCGCGCCGAGCGCGGTGAGCACGGCCTGGGCAGCAATTGCAAGGGCAGCGATGGCAAAGATACCGTCGTGCGCGTGCCCGTGGGCTGCGTGGTTACCGACGCGGAAACTGGCGAACCGGTTTTTGACTTCGACCGGCAGGGGCAGCATGTGGTGATCGCGCGCGGCGGGCGCGGCGGACGTGGCAATTCCCGCTTCACCAGCTCCACGCATCAAGCTCCCCGCGAACATGAAGACGGCAAGCCCGGCGCGTTCCGCCGATTGCGGCTGGTACTGAAACTGCTGGCCGATGTGGGTCTGGTAGGTTTGCCCAACGCGGGAAAGTCCTCGCTGCTGGCGCGCATCTCCTCCGCCAAGCCCAAGGTCGCCGACTATCCATTCACCACGCTGGAGCCGGTGCTCGGCATGGTCCGCGTGAACGACGACGAGAGCTTCGTGGTGGCCGACATCCCCGGTCTCATTGAGGGCGCGCATGAAGGCCACGGCCTCGGCACGCGCTTCCTCCGGCACATTGAGCGCACGCGATTGCTCATTCACTTAATCGACGTCAGCGAGCACCTGCCCGCCGATATCGCGCACGACTTTGATGTCATCATGACGGAGTTGGCCAGCTTTGAAGCCACTTTTAATGGCGGTCTCGATGAGAAGCCGATGATCCTGGCCGCCTCGAAGATTGACCTGGCCGGAGATGGCGAGAAGCTGAAGAAGCTCGAAAAGTTGGCGAAGCGCAAGAAGATTCCCTTCCTCAAGTTCTCTTCCGCAACGGGCGAAGGCATCGAAAAGCTGATCTGGACCATGGCCGCGCACCTGCGCGAGATGCGCGCGGCGGATGAAGTTGCCAGAGTGGCCGAGCTGCTGCCCGGCGTGCCCGTCGCGTCCAGCTTTACAGTGGATCAACTCTCGAACGACAGTTTTAACGACGATGAGGATAACGAGGATCCCGCGTGAAGATCGCGCTGTTCGGAGGCACCTTCGACCCTATCCACTCCGGCCACCTTTCCGCGGCGATGGCGGCGCAGTCGGCCTTCGCACTGGATGAGATTAGCTTCGTGCCCACCGGCGTCCCTCCGCATAAGCGTGCGCGAACGGTTACAGCCTTTGCTGACCGTTACGCGATGGTGGCGCTGGCCTGCAATGATGTTCCGCACCTCGCGCCCTCGCGCCTCGAAGACCCGGAGCATCACGGCGGCGAACCGAATTACTCGATCGACACCATCCGCCGTTTCCACCAGCAAATGGCCGATGACGATCATCTCTACTTCCTGATCGGTGTCGATGCGTTTCTCGACATCCCCACGTGGCACGACCCGGTGGCCTTGCTCGATTCCTGCGACTTCATCGTGGTGAGCCGGCCGGGATTCGAAATCGGGAAGATCAATTCCATTCTTCCTGCTGTGCTTCGCAGCGAGCAGCCGTTACAGGAAAATCGCATCGACCTGCGCCGCACATCGGTTCATCTGCTGACCACGGTGGAGGCGGACATCTCCTCATCCAACATCCGGCAGCGCTCCGCGCACGGTGAATCGCTGACGGGACTGGTGCCGCAACCCGTGGCGGACTATATTAAGAAGCGGAACATCTATGCCCAAGACACCTATGCTGAAAAAAACTAAACCTAAAAACACAAAGCCCCGCGCGGCAACGCCCAAGGCCGCTGGAACCAAGCCGCCCAAGCCGCGAGCCGCAAAGCCCACCGGGCTACGCGCCAAATCCCAGAGCGCCGAAGCTCCGAGCATCAAGGCCAGCAAGGCCACCAAGGCCAGCACGCCCCGGAAGCCTAAGCTGCTCCCCGTGGCGTCCCTGGCTGAGCTGGAACCAGTTGCCGAGGCCAGAAACGAGTCGCTCGAAATCGTCATGATCGCAGTCGAGGCGGCTAAGGAAAAGCAGGCGCGCAAAATGCATCTGCTCGAACTGAAGGGGGTGGCCGACTTCACCGACTACTTCTTGGTATGTAGCGGAACGAATCCCCGGCAGGTGCAGGCCATCTGCGATGAGATTGACGCGAGCATGCGCCGCGCCGGATTGCGCCCCGCTCACATCGAAGGCTATAATCACGCCGAGTGGGTGCTGCTGGACTACGTCGATTTCGTGGCCCACGTATTCACGGAGCAGGCGCGGGAATACTACGATCTGGAGCGGCTCTGGCGCATGGCGCGCCGTATTCCAGTGGGTGAAGAATAGGCCGGACGGCTCGGATGCGAATCGCGGTTTACTGGATCGGCAAAACGAGGCTTCCCGGCGTTAGTTCGCTCACCGATGAATATGCGAAGCGCCTGAAACACTATTGCGAGTTTGCGGCATTGGAAGTTCGCGGTGGAAAGCGGAAGTCGGCGACAGTGGCAGGAAGCACCGGCCTCTCCGCTGAAGAAGACAATATGATCCGCCGCTCGCCGCAAGCGTTGCGTGTCGCGCTGGACCCGGATGGCCGGGCCTGGAGTTCCGCCGAGTTCGCCGCGTATCTCGGCAAGCAGCGCGACCAAGGTTCGCGTGAACTGGCATTCTGCGTGGGAGGAGCCGACGGATTCTCGCCTGCGTTTCGCAAACAGGCGCATCTGAAATTCTCGCTCTCGCCCATGACCATGCCGCATGAACTGGCGCGCGTGGTATTGCTCGAACAGCTCTACCGCGCATTTACGATCTTGGCGAATCATCCCTATCCGCGATAGGAGTTAATTTGACGTAAGGGCATGGCTTCAGCCATGCTGATAGAGTTTGGCTTAGTGAAGGGCTTTAGCCCCTGAGGTGCGTCCCTCAGCGGTTAAAACCGCCCCAGTAGTCCACGTTACGGCACGGTTGAAACCGTGCCCTTACCGGTTAGCAACAGAGGATTTAATGGCGTGGTTTCGTAAAGAGAAAGAACCGTTGAAGGCCGCCGAAGGCGAACGCCTGCGCACGGAAGGACTGTGGATCAAGTGCGACGGTTGCCGAGCCATCATCTGGAAAAAAGACCTCGACGCCAACTGGAACGTTTGCCCCAAGTGCAGCCATCATTTCCGCATCGACGCGCGCACGCGCCTGCGGCTGCTGCTGGACGACGAAAATTACACCACTCATGATAGCGACGTGGAAACATCCGATCCACTGAACTTCGTCGATCTAAAATCATACCGCGACCGCATCGCCGCCGCGCAACGGACCACGAAATTGAAAGACGCGGTCATCACGGCGGAAGGCACCATCGGCGGAAGGCGAGTCTTCGTCTGCTCCATGGAATACGGCTTCATCGGCGGCAGCATGGGCGGAGTGGTGGGAGAGTTGATCACACGAGCCGCCGAGCGCGCGCTCGACCATCGCATTCCACTCATCATCATCTCGGCCTCCGGCGGCGCACGCATGATGGAGGGTACCGTCAGCCTGATGCAAATGGCCAAAGTCAGCGCGGCGCTGGCGCGCATGGACACGGCGGGCGTCCCCTACATCAGCGTGCTCACCGACCCCACAACGGGCGGCGTTACGGCCAGCTTTTCCATGCTGGGCGATCTGAACATCGCCGAACCTGGCGCCCTGATTGGCTTTGCCGGTCCGCGCGTCATCGAGCAAACGATTCGCCAGAAGCTGCCCGCCGGTTTCCAGCGAAGCGAATTTCTGCTGACGCACGGCATGTTGGACGCCGTCGTACTGCGCACGGAAATGAAATCCTACATTATCAACGCCCTCAACTTTTTCCTCGACTAGACCAATGAATTACGCCGAGTCAACGCGTTATCTGATCTCGCTCGGCAATGAGATCCGCGCAGCCGGCGCCGATGGCGTGATGGCCGCGAAGCTGGGCCTCGAAAACATCACCCGCCTGCTGGAGGACCTCGGGACCCCGCAGCATTCTTACCCCAGTGTTCTCATCGCCGGGACCAACGGCAAAGGTTCGGTATCGGCGATGATCGATGCGATCCTGCGCGCGGCGGGCCTGCGCACGGGCCTCTACACGTCGCCTCATCTGGTCGAGATCACCGAGCGGATTCGCTTGAATGGCGAGATGATTCCGCAGCAGGCTTTCGCCGAACTCTTCCTCACGCTGCGTGAGCGCATCGAGCGATTGCTGGCAAACGGGACACTGCAATTCCATCCCACATATTTCGAGTGTCTGACTGCCATGGCCCTGGAATACTTCCGCCAGCAGCGCGTGGAGTTCGCGGTGCTGGAGGTGGGCATGGGCGGGCGGCTCGACGCCACCAACACAGTCCATCCGCAGGTCTCCGTCATCACCCAAATCGACTTCGACCATGAGCGATTTCTCGGCTCCACCATCACCGCCATCGCCGCAGAAAAAGCGGGAATCATCCAGCCCGGTGGCAGGCCGAATGGCGTCGTTGTTTCATCCGCATCCCATCCCGAAGCCGTGGCCGTAATTCGCAACCGTAGCGCCGAGTTGAATGCCCGGCTCGTGGAAATCCGGGAGGAATATTCGACCTACGGCAGAGATTTGGGCGATGGATTCTATCACCTGATCGCTGGTGATCGCGCAGGTTGGCGGCTGGAGGTGTGGCCATCCTTAAGAGGTATGCATCAAGTGGAGAACGCGATGACCGCCATCGCGGCGGTGCGTGAGTTATCCCGCGCAGGCTTCAGCATTCCCGACGCAGCCATCCAGCAGGGCCTCGCCACGACAAGCTGGCCAGGCAGGCTTGAGCTGATTCACAATGATCCGCCTACGTTCGTCGACGGAGCACACAACCCCGCCGGGGCGCGCGCGCTCGCTCGCTTCTGGGACGAACATTTCTCTGATCGCCCCATCATACTCGTGTACGGAGCGATGCGAGATAAGGCCATCAGCGAAATTGCGGAGATTTTATTTTCCAAAGCGCACGCGGTAGTCATCACGCAGCCTCAGCAAGAGCGGGCAGCCTCGCCTGAAGCGATCCGCGAATTGAGCCATCACCTGAACGCGCATCTCGTTCTTGAACCCAGTCCAGTCCGTGCGATGGAGCGGGCCGCTGCATTGGCGTTGGAGGCGCCCGGCGGAAAAGCGGTTATCTTCGCGACCGGCTCGCTATTTCTGGTGGGAGACTTGCTAAAATCCAATGCTTCGGCCTGAACTTGGAAATTGCTGGATCACGAGCTGGGTGGATTTGGTGCGGGACTTTGCGTCGATGGCGGAGCCTGAACCCACTGCACTTCCTTCACATTGGCGTTAACCACATACACGCGGATAATTTTTCCCGTCGGGTCTTCCGGCACGATGAAGAAACCCTGACGTTCCTTGCTGTAGCCCTCCGTTGTTCCTTCCAGCCGCTCACCATCGCGGAACAACACCTCCAGGCGGCGGCGTTGCGGCCCACCAGGCGGGTGGGTAGGAGGTGCCGTGCCTTCCCCCGCATCCTGCAAGAAAAAGATGGCTTTCAAATCCCGAATATCCACTACTTCGCCTTCGCCCGCCTGGGTCTTCTGGGCGGGGAAAATCCTGCATCGATCTTTCATTGGTGAAAAGTCAAAAACAGATCCGCTCAAACGGCGGCCGTCCAAAAAAGCAATCACTACCTGAGGCGTTTTTAGTCCGGGCGTGGTTTGAGTCGTCAAGAAACTATCTCGTCTACTTTTATCCATTCGCCAATGCGTTCAAGCATCCGCTCGGTTCAGTGTACGGCCCATCGCGTTGAGGATCAATAGGCACATGGCCACATTGAAAATGTGGAGAGAGGGAACAGCGAGACAGCGAACAAGCGGATCAATTTAGCAATGGGAAAGGTATAATCGGGGTAAGCTGCGGGCTTGCGAATGTGGCGGAATTGGCAGACGCGCCAGACTTAGGATCTGGTGCCCGAAAGGGCGTAGGGGTTCGAGTCCCCTCTTTCGCACCATCGAAGTTCTACATGAGCAACGCGCTAGCTGAAGCGCATCAGCAGCGATTTGACGTCCGCTTCCCGCCCCTGTGCGCGATACACATCGGCCAGACAATTCAGGCGATTCCAGACCTTGGGATGATTCTTGCCGAGAAGTTTCTCCACCAGCGAGATCGACTTCAGGTAGAGCTGCTCGGCGTCCATGTAGCGCTTTTGATCGCGATAAAGGTTCGCCAGATTATGAAGAATGCTGGCCATCTCACGCCGCTTGTCGCTCGACGAGTTCTCGCTCTTCTGTAGCGCCTGCTTGTAAAGCTTCTCCGCCGCGTCGTACTTCTCCTGCGAGTGGTAGAGTACCGCGAGTTTGTTCAACATGCCCGCCGTCCGAGGCAGCTCCGGAATCATGCGCAACGAATCCTGCTCTGGCAGCAGGATCAATACAGCATCGCCACGCGAGGCGGGAGAATAGGAAGTCGGCAGTTTGTGCAAAGGAGAGGTTGCAGCGGTTATTACTTCGGTGCTTACCAACGCCTCGCCGGGCAGCAACTCTTCCGTGAGTGTTATCACGTTGACATGCGGAGACGCCGCCTTCAGGACACGACGAATGTCCTCCGCATTGGCCTCACCAATCGTGGCGTCGGTGAGCACCAGCGTGCACGTATGGTCCTTCGTCAAATGATCCACCGCAGCGTCCAGGGTCCCTACGTCCGCGCATTGGTGCCCCGCCAATTCCATCACCAGCATCAAACCCTACCGCTCGGGCATCCGTTTTCCAAGTATCAAAATGTTTGCCATGGCACTCCATTCCATTCCGCTGCAAGCCGGTGGGGCTAGTAGCCAACACCATCCATCCATGCTAGTAAACACCTTTGAAGAGTCCGTGGTCAAGCGGCACACTTCGCCGGTAGTCTTGTCAGCACGCGAGGGGCCAATCATTTTCCTGGCGTCCAGTCCACGGGCGTACTGATCGCAAGCCAATATCCATAGGAGTTTGGTCATGTACGCAATTTTTCCTGAGGATTTCTCAGACTAGGACTTTCTTCTCCATCCGAGGAACGGTACAATTCATGTCTTCTCTTGTGACAAGAATTGTCCTGTTCACTGAGATGATTTCAGCTTCGCTCATGGCCACCGCCCCACTGCGGAATAGCCTGCAAAGGAGTTTGTCATGCCAACCATGAAAGCAATTCGCATCCACGCCCACGGAGGACTCGATCAACTCCGCATCGACGACATCGCACGCCCCACGCCGGGTCCCGGTCAGGTGCTGGTCGAGATCAAGGCCGCTGCGCTGAACATGCTGGATCTCTGGGTGCGCCGCGGCATTCCCGGCGTGCCGCTGCCCGTCATCCTCGGCAGCGACGGCGCGGGCATCGTGCGCGAAGTCGGCCAGGGCGCATCGCAATTCAAGCCGGGCGACGAAGTGCTGGTGCATCCCGGCGCGGGTTGCGGCTCCTGCGGCGACTGCCAGAATGGGCGCGAGCAGTATTGCCAAAAATATTCCATCCTCGGCGAACATCACGATGGACTGATGGCCGAGTTGGTTGCGCTCGACGAAGCGCAACTCATCCGCAAGCCTGCAAACATTGGCTTTGAAGAGGGTGCCGCAATTCCACTGGTCTTTCTCACGGCGTGGGAGATGGTCGTCAACAAGGGACAGATTAAGCCGTGGAATACCGTACTCGTCTGGGGCGCGTCAAGCGGCGTGGGTAGCGCGGCGGTGCAGATCGCCAAAGCCTACGGCGCGCGCGTTATCACCACGGCCGGCACGGCGAAGCTCGACCGCGCGCGCGCGCTGGGCGCCGATGTCGTGCTCGATCACTACACTCAGGACATCGCCAAGGAGATCAAACAACTCACCGGCGGGCGCGGCATCGACCTCATCATCGACCACACCGGCGTGAAGAGCTGGGGCGCCAGCACGCGCAGCCTGGCTCGGGGCGGCAAGCTGATCGTCTGCGGCTCGACCACCGGTTTTGAAGTCTCGATGGATCTGCGCTTCCTCTACATCCGCCAGCAGTCCATCCTGGGCTCGACCATGGGTCCGCGTGGTGACATGACCCCCATCCTGAAACTGGTCGAGGCTGGCCGGCTCCGTGGCGTCGTCGACCGGGTCTTCCCCTTCACCGAAATCGCCCAGGCGCACGAGTACATCGAGACTGGAAAACACTTCGGCAAAGTTTGCCTGGGGTTCGCTTAAGTTTCGCCTCCTGACGGCCCAAATTCCGCCCGACAGATTGACCAAATTGTCGGCTCTGACCAAAGTGCACACGTTCACGGAATTGACCAGATCCGGCGATTTCCGTTCCCTATTTGTCCGCCGACTTCCTCGGACCTGCGACAGCCCATGTGCGTTGGCAAATTCCCACTGTACCCCAATCAGTCCCGCCAAGGGGACGTCCCGTAGTAGTTACCTGACAGATTATCCGAACTGTCCAACTTTGCGGAATTATCAACATTTTCCAATCTTGCGGTATAGTCAACAGCTTCCAACTTGCCGAAATTTTCCAAATTTCTCCTCTAGACACTTCGCGAAAATACCTGAACGGTCCGCCAAAATGCCCGTAGGGCATCGTCTCCCCACAAGATGCCCACAGGGCATCACCGTGAATAGCCGTAGGTTTCAACCTACGGAATCGACGCACCAATATGAAACCAACCCCGCAGAGGTTGACCGGACGTTGTCTCGTCACGCACGTGGATAGTGGAGTGGATAGTGGAATTGTCCGGCCCCGTCAGGGCCGTGAATTGTGTTGGGGTTTCGCACCCGTCCCGGCACGCCGGGACGGCTATTCACGGTCTTGCCCTCCGGGCAAGTGGATTTCCCCATTCGCCGTTCCCTGCTCTATTTTCCCGCGGCGGGCTTGTTGGTCATCAGGTAGGGGTCTAATCCGATGTCGTGGAAGTAGCCGCTGGGCTTGATTTGCAGGAAGCGGGGGAGCGAGCCGGCGCGCGGTTTGTGGTTGTGCCACTCGTTGGAGCCAACCAGGAACACATCGCCTTCAGTCCAATCGAGGCGGCGCTCGGGGCCGTTTTGGTCCTGTAATGTAGCATAGCCATCGCCGCTCAAGATCAGGTAGAACGTCTCCCAGACGTGGCGGTGCTCGGGCGAAGTCGCCTCAGGGCCGGTGAACTCGCGGACCTCCATCTCGATCAGGTGATTGCTGGCCATGTCGCCCTCTGGCGTGATGGTGATGCCGTCCATGCCGTTGCCGCGGAACAGCATTTTGCGGTCGCGCAGATTCGGCAGCAGATGTCCGACCTTCATGCGCACCGTCTCGTGGCCTTCCGGACCAGGCGTGTAGCGCGGCTCCAAGCCGAGCGAATCTTTCCAGCGATCATCAAAGGTGTAATTCACGCCGGTGAGGAAACCCGCGTTGCGGAACATGCGTTCCGTAAGCGGCGCGGTGGAGACCACGATGTAGCGCGCCGTCTCAGTGGCCGAGGCGTTGCTATGCTGCCGCCAGGAGTTCATGCTGGGCGAGAGCAGGTCGCCCGCCTTCCAGTTGTAGCGAATCTTGGCGCTGTCCTTCTCGTTCGACATCTTACTATTCCACATCAGCGTGTAACCCTGACCGGAGACAATGTAGATCATCTCCTCGGCCAGCTCGCGGCGCGGCGCAAGTTGCTTGCCCGGCGGCAGCTCAATCAAAGTGACGGCGATCTGGCGCAGCCGGTCTTCACTCAGCACGGCCACGCCCGCGCCGAGCTTCACGTCGAACTTCACGGGATGCGTCCGAGTGCGGATCAGCTCGGATTTTGCGGACGGCGTCTGCGCCTGTAGCGACACTGCCGTTGCCAGCACTGCGCCAAGGAAACAGTTGCCGGCGAGATGGCGCAAGCGGGTGATGCGCTGTGGGCGGTTGGTCATGACACACTCTCCTGCGGGCTGGGATGTTCACAGCCACGGGAGAGCAGTTTAGCGCGCTTCAGTACAGAGAGCAAATGGGGCAGAAAGCAAATGGATGCCGTGGATTAAAGCGAAAGCGGGGCTTCGCTCCCACGGCGCGCCGGGACAGGCCGCTCAGGATGACATCGCAATCAATAAAATCTAATTGGCAGCAACCGTCAACGCGCGGCGCACAATACCGGCGATCCGGTGCGAGCGGGCGGCGTGCTCATCTCCCGCATGGAGCCGGGCCCGATGGCCGTAGCGGCGCGACCCGTAGAGTTGTCGACGCTGGCGAGCATGGAGCGGGCGGCCTGCAGCACCACTGCCTGATCCGTCGGCTGCATCTCCTCAAACACATTCAGGATGCGGCGGCTGATGCCGTCCCAGCGGCGGTCGCCGTCTATCTGCGCCGCGAAGCTTGGCAGCATATCGGAAACATTGAGGCCGAGGTCGAAGGCAAACTTGGCGATCATCAACGGGCCGGGCAGCAGGCGATCGTTCTCGATGCGCGACAGATAGGTGCGAGGGATATTCAGACGCGCGGCCATTTCGATTTGCGTGAGGCCCATCTTGATGCGGCAGGCACGCAGACGGCTGCCCATGGCTACACGGCGATTGCGCTCAGCGCGGGCAACGGGCTGGCCGTCGTCCAGATCGCCGAAGGGATCGGTGGCAACATGCAGCGCGGCTTCCGGCTCGGCTTCCGGCGCGCGGAGCAGCGATGGCAGCGGCTTGGTGCAGCGGCGGCACATATCCGAAGCAGTGCGGAACTGCACCAGCGAGCAATCGCCGCAGCGAACAACTTCGCGCGCGGCGCTGGAGCCGACTCCGCTCTGCACACCCGCCGAGCCAGTCCCTAGCGGGTTGCTGCTTTCCATCTGTCCAATCATTGTGCCCATGCTGTCCTCCGTAACTCGATCTGTTCCACTTTTGCCTGGGGTCCATCCTGTCTGCAGGCAGCCCCGGTTCCTTCTATCGGTCTATCCGTCCCAACTATTAATACTGTCTCTGGGTGCATAGCCAAAATAACGATCCAAGAAACAGGGTGAACTACCGGAGAGAACCAATCAATAGAGCTAAAGTACTGATTTTCAGGGTATGGTCCTACCAGCTCTGGCAGCCGCGCTGGCGATTCAAGCATGACTATGGCAGGATAATCGCAGCAAAAGCATCAGTTAGGGAGCCGTTGTGCTTATTGTTCGTCTGAAAACCTGTCTTGTGATCATGGCCGCGCTGGTGTTGGTGTCAGCGTCGGTGTCAGCGGCTCCAATGCAGGCGCAGCAGGCCGCACCGCAAGAGGGCAGCTTCATCCTGCGCGATTTCCGCTTTCAGTCCGGCGAGACGCTGCCTGAGCTGCGCGTGTTCTATCGCACTCTGGGAACGCCCGCGCGCGACGCACAGGGCCGCGTTATCAACGCCGTGCTGCTGCTGCACGGGACCAGCGGGAGCGGTGCAAGCTTTCTCATCCCCGCTTACATGAACGGCATGTTTGGTCCGGGACAGTTGCTCGACGCGGCACGCTACTACCTGATCATCCCGGACAACATCGGCACCGGCGGATCGAGCAAGCCGAGCGACGGCCTGCGCATGAAGTTTCCCAAGTACGACTATGACGACATGGTCTTGTCGCAATTCCGCCTGCTCACCGAGCATCTGAAGGTGGATCACTTGCGCCTGCTGCTCGGGACTTCGCAGGGCTGCATGCACTCCTACCTGTGGTCCATCCAGCACGCGGCGTTCATGGACGCCACGTTCGCCATGGCCTGCCAGCCGGTGGAGATCGCGGGCCTGAACCGCATGAGGCGCAAGATGATGAACGACGTCATCATGAACGATCCGGCTTGGATGGGCGGGAACTACACAGCGAAGCCGAAAGCGGGGCTGGCCTCCGCGCTGCTGATGAGCGCGCTGGTCGGCGTCTCGCAGTTGAACTTCCAACAGACCTATCCCACGCGCGCCGCGATGGACAAGTATGTGGATGACTACATCAAGAGTGAGCTGCCCAAGCGCGACGCCAACGACGTGATCTATCAGTACGATTCCTCGCGCAACTACGACCCGCGCGCGGAACTGGGCAAGATCACCACGCAATTCCTGCATGTTAATTCAGCGGACGACATCATCAATCCGCCGGAGCTGGGCAGCGTGGAGCGCGAGATCAAGAAGGTGAAGAACGGCCGCTTCGTGCTGATCCCCATCAGCGAAAAGACGCGCGGCCACCAGAGCTACAACTACCCGGAGCTCTGGAAGCAGTATATGGAGGAACTGCTGAAGGCTTCTGTCCCATCGCAATTATCAGGACGACAGTAGCGTTGGATTAAGCGCATGAACCATGCGGAGAGCTACTACTTAAACTGGACGCGCGATTCCCACTCATTATCCAGATATACACAGAATTCCTGGACAATGCCGATGGCAATTCTCAGTTTTTCCGCTGTCACTTCAATTCGGTGGGGTTCAAATTTAGCAGAACTCGAGTAGACGTGCGGCCACGCATCCTTCTCCCAATCGCTTGCAAATAGCGAATCAGGAAACCTTACAAAGTACTTCGAATCTTGCTTTACGCTTAGGTCCCAAATGCTTCCGTCGTGCCAGATTGCGTTCCGTGCAAGTGCGATCTCCTCCAGAGAACTAAGACCAACAGGCGCTTTGTCCCAATCGATGTCGTAGCGGTTCTTATAAAAGTTCTTATATCTTTTAAAGTCGCTCTTCCCCGTAGCCTGTCGGCTGACGAACTCCGACACCTCGGTCAGATCCAATTGCTCGCTTCTGGAGATGAATCCGGGAAGAAATTCACCGAATGATCGTTGCACGAGCGATAAGCAACACTGGCCAAGAATATTTAGTGACTCTTGCGCATCCTGCCATTCTCCTTCAAATGGAACAGAGTCCTCTGAATCGAAGTTGTCGTATGGTTCCTCCTGGTTTTCTATCTTAGAAATTACAGTTGTAAAGGACTCTGATGCGTTTGCATAGAACCGTTCCAAAAAACGAAGCTTTCGGCTGAGCATGTCAAGGATGTCCATACATACAATCCCCGAAAAAACTTCTACTTCGACGCAATACTACCCGCCGCTCATGGAGGCGAGGAAGTCGGCGTTGGTGGCGGTCTTGCCGAGCTTGCCGAGGAGCAACTCCATTGCTTCGGTCGGCGACAATTGGTTCAGCACTTTGCGCAGCACCCACATGCGATTCAGCTCGTCCTTACTCAGCAGCAGCT
>SHUM01000036.1 GCA_009691245.1 Acidobacteriota bacterium
AAGCCGAACGCCAGGCGAAGTTGCAGGATGCCTTGCTGGTCCATGAACTTAAAAGTTTTCTCGGCGTAGACGGGCAGGCGCGTGGAGATGGTGGTGATGCCTTCGGCGATCAGTTCGTCATTGGCCATCTTGAAAATCGGCGCCATGACAAAGGCATCGGGCTCCGGCAGTTTTTCCAGCGCGAAACGCAGGCCGGGCGATTCGAGGTGTCCCTCGGGCTTGCCGGTCTGGTCCACCCAGAAGCGGCCGTACTTCTTGAAGAAGTCGGCGTGCTCGGCCCAGAGAATGTCGATGGCCTTGCTGTTCGCCAGCACGCCGTTCACGTTGGGCCAGGTGAAGCCCATGACCACGGGATTGTTGGGCGTTACCTTATCCAACTCGTAGCGGTTCATGCCGTCGAGCATGACCTTCTCGACGATGCCGGAGGGCAATCCACCGCCACCGCCGCCTTCGCCGCCGCCTGCGCCCTCCGCGCTGCCGAAATAGACCCACTCACCGGGCTTGAACTTATATTTCTCCATGACGCCGCGCACCTGATTGAGCGCGTCCTGCACACTGCGCACGCCGCCCCAGTTGATGGGGTAAGCCTTGATGCCCTCGAATCCGATGTAGCCGGCATAGTTCGATTCGGCCTCGTCGTTCTGGTGGATGTGGGTGTGGATCAGCCCGGGGATAACCGTGCGGCCCTTAAGGTCCATTTTCATGGTATTGGGACCGGCAAGCTTCAGCATGTCGTCATTGGTGCCCACAGCCGCCACTTGATTGCCGCGAATAGCGACGGCCTGGGCGATCGTGAAATTGGCGTCCACAGTCAGAACCTTCGCGTTGTGCAGCACGGTGTCGACCGGCTGCTGCGCGCTCAGGAAACCCGGCGCGAGAGCTAGCATTCCCACCATTAATGCCGCGCAAGTGATTGATTTATAGATATTTGATAATATGTTAGTACGCATTTTACTTGAGCCTCCTGGCAAATCCACTTTAAACCTGAATTCCTCTGGAACTTCGCCGCGAACCCGCCACGCCGGGCGGCTCGGTTCTTGAACTCCACTGCCGATTGATTAGCCGACGATTAGCCTTGTATCACAGGCCGGAAGAGGCTGTCAACGCACGAAGTACGCACGAAGCAGTTGGCCGGGAAAACAAACCAAGACAATGCGCCAAGACAAGCATCATAGTTGTCGGGTTGTGCATCCTACCACCTGAGACGCCGCAGTGGTACGGTTCCCTGATTCCGTGTTCTGAGGCAGGCAACGGCTTGGTCGGGAATATTGCACCTTTTCGGGAACGTTTAGGTTTACTATAGCGGCAGGAGTCCGCCGCCCGGGCGTGGGCTGGATTGAGGAAAACTCTTATGAGGAACCGCAAACATTTTCTTAACATTTTCCTGTCGCTGATTCTGCTAGCAGCCGTGGCTGCGCCATCGAGCCTGCTCGCGCAGAAGAAGGCTGACTTGAAGACAGAACCGAAGTCTGATCCCAAAAAGGATAAGGCGGATGTCGAGAAGATTGGCGAGCGCGAAGTCGGCAAGGGCATGAACTTTTACTCCATTGAGGAAGAGATCGCGCTCGGCAAGCAGCTTGCGCAGCAGGTGGAGCAGTCCTCGCAGTTGGTGCAGGACCCGGTCATCGCCGAGTACGTCAATCGCTTGGGCCAGAACGTCGTGCGCAACTCGGACGCGCAGGTGCCCTTCACCATCAAGGTGATTGATTCCGATGACGTCAACGCCTTCGCCCTGCCCGGCGGATTTTTCTACGTCAACACCGGCCTGATACTGGCGGCGGAAAATGAAGCGGAGTTGGCGGGCGTGATGGCTCACGAGATCGCCCATGTGGCCGCGCGACACGGCACTAAGAATGCCAGCAAGGCGGAGTTGGCCAATTGGCTGAGCCTGCCGCTGATCTTCATTGGCGGGCCGATTGGCTATGGCATACAGTCGGCGGCCGGCCTGCTGATTCCCATGAAATTCCTGCAATTTTCCCGCGGCTCAGAGCGTGAAGCGGATTATCTCGGCTTGCAGTACCTCTACAAATCCGGCTATGACCCGGATGCGTTTATCAGTTTCTTCGAGAAGATTCAGGCGCGGGAAAAGAACCGGCCCGGATCGCTCTCCAAAGCCTTCTCAACTCATCCCATGACCCCGGAGCGCATTGACGCGGCGCAGAGCGAGATCAGCACGGTGCTGCCGAGCCGCGACGAGCACGTGATCACCACCGGAGAATTCGCGCGCATTCATGCGCGCCTGAAGTCGCTGGTGAATCGCGGTCGCGTCGAGGAAGCGGAAGCCGATAAGGATCGCCCCACGCTACGCCGCAAAACCACCGGAAAAATTCCCGACGCCGGCACCACTGACGGCACGGCGGGCGACAGCAAGACCAACAGCGACACGGGAACAACTGAAGAAAAAGATGAGGAAGCCCGCCCCACGCTGAAGCGCCGCTAGCTTACAGTGCCGCGTGACAGTGCGCGCGTAACAGTGCCGCGCGCGGCACGGCAAACTAAATGCGTTGGTTGAGGGCTTGCTGGGAGGGCTGGGCGGGTGGCGCGACACCCAGTTTGCGCAGTTCGTCCTGATAATATTTTCTGAAGAGAATATCCCACTCTTCGCTCATCTCGGCGATCTCGCGCTTCTGCGATTTAATCTTGGCGCGCACGGCCTGATCCATCGCATACTCTTCGCGCAGAATAGCCTGCATTTCCTTCAATATCTCCAGCCGAAAATCGTTCGGATCGCCCACTAATTTCACCGCTTGCTTGAGCGTAATCAGGCCCTTGGCCAGTTGATGCGAGAGATCAATAGACTTGTCGCGGGAAATCTTGGTCCCGTCTTCCGGGCGCATGGGAACCATCTTGTGCTTCTTCATCAACTCTTTCTTCACCAGCTTGTAAAGCTCCTGGTAAGAAAGCGCATCGCGGCGAATCTGCTCGTTGTGTTTCTCCAGATGATCGCGCACTTCCTGATTGAGCCGATCCTCGCGCGCGAATTCATCCTGAAACACCTGATGCACACGCTCGACGGCCGCAGGCTGATTCAATAAAGTCACTTTGCCGGACTTCTCCAGCCGCTTGACCAACTCGGGCACCAGATAGCCCAGATACTCCTTCGGAAGCGCCATGAACCCTGCCTGTCAATTCAGAACAAATGGTTTAGAATACCATTCAGTCTAACGGCGACTGTAGGGAACTGTCAAACGGGTGGTGCGTCAGAACCATGTCGTTAATGAGAAAGATTAAAACTTGGTTGCTTCGGTGAAGTGGAACGATGACACCTTCATCGCGGGGACGACCATGGGGAAGGATTCTTCGCCGCTCGAGCGCTCAGGCTTCGCCATCATCTCGACCGCGTTCAGCATGTCCACCAGGCTTTCGTTAAAGCGGAAGTTGCGGATGCCGTACTGGACTTTGCCGTTCTCCACGAGGAATGTGCCATCACGAGTCATGCCGGTGAGTATCTTCTTGTAGGGATCGACTTCGCGGATGTACCACAGGCGCGTTACCAGAATGCCGCGCTCGGTGCTGGCGACCATCTTGTCAATCGAGCTAGTGCCGCCGGCAATGACAATGTTCGACGGGAACTCACCGGCCTCGTTGGGTAGAGGGAAGCCGTGGCCGGTGGGCGTGACTCCGGCGACTTTGGCCGACTGGCGCGAGTAGGCCAGTTCCTTGATGACTCCGCGCTCGACCAGCCTAAGGCGCTGGCGCGGGAGGCCTTCGCCATCGAACGGCGCGCCCGATTGCAGCGGGTGATACACGTCGTCGGTGATGGAGATATTCTCGCCGAAGAGTTTTTCGCCAACGCGCCCGGTGAGGAAGCTGCGCTGGTCGCGCAGCGCTTGCCCGGAAAAATCATAGAACAGGAAGCCCAGCAGATCGAGCACGGCGGCGGGCGAGAGAATTGTCACATAACGCTCCGGCGGAATTTCGCGCGGCTCGGCGCTGCGCGCGGCGATGCGGCAGGCCTCGGCGGCGAGCGCCTCGGCGTTGATCTCGCGGAACTCCGGCACCGTCTTCTTGGCCCAGCCGGTGCTGGTGGGTGCAGTCGCCGTGAAGGAGAACTCGGCGTGCGAGCCGCGATAATACGCCGCCAAGCCGCGTGAGTTCAGCAGCGCGTGCATCCCTTCGCCCGTCGAGAGCGTGCCCGCCGCCACCTGCCCGCTGCTCTCGGCGATGTGGATTGCCGCGACGGCGCCGTGTGCGCGCTGATCCGCAGTGGCGTTCGCGGTCTCCTCGAAATAGCGATTCACCGGCTCGTACTGCTGCGGGCCAGGCATGGGCAGCAGTTCCGCATCAGGCTGCTGCTGGCGCGCAAGTGAAGTTGCCTCGGCCACCACGCGCTTGAGTGACTCCGCATCAAAACGATTCGTCGTGGCGCGCGCGGTGCGTTGCCCGAAGGAAGTCCGCACTGAAAGCGCGTAGCCTTCCTCGGCCACATTCTGATGAATGGTATTATTAGCGAAGCGAGTCAGTGAGTGAGTGCCTCCGCCGATGAGTAACTCCGTCTCATCGGCCTGTGAGTGCTTGAGTAACTCGGCAAAGAGTTCCTGGCAACGCTGCAACGTGAGTAGCCTATCCGCCATAGGCCACTCCCACGTTGACGTTGCGGAAGCGCGCGGGCGCGGCGCCGTGCCCGGTGCCCATGGTCTGCGAGGGCTGGCCTTTGCCGCAGTTGGGCGTGCCCCACAGCGCCCAGTGATCCTTGTCGCAGATGGCGTCGCACCCATTCCAAAACTCCGTAGTGATACCCGAGTAACTCGGGTTCTTCAGCATCCGTACTTTCTTGCCTCCCTTGATCTCCCAGCCCAGTTCGCAGCCAAATTGAAAATTGTAGCGGCGGTCGTCGATGGACCAGCTTCGGTTGGTCTCCATGTAGATGCCGTCGTCGGTGTCAGCGATGAGGTCGTCAAGCTTCCACGTACCGGGCAGCAGCGAGATGTTGGTCATGCGGATCATTGGGATGCGGTTCCAGCCGTCGGCGCGCATGGTGCCGCCTGAGCGGTTTGAGCCAACCGTGGAAGCCGTTTCGCGCGAAGTCAGATAGCCGCGGAACTGGCCGTCCTTGATGATGTCGGTCGACTGCGCGGCGACGCCTTCATCATCGTAAGCGAACGTGCCGAGCCCCGGGCCGTGCTCCAGCCGCGCGTCGGCGACCACGTTGACGATCTCCGAGCCGTACTTCAGGTTGTTCAGCTTGTCGAGCGTAAGGAAGCTGGTGCCGGCGTAGTTGGCCTCCATGCCGAGCACGCGGTCAAGCTCGATGGGGTGCCCGATGGATTCGTGAATCTGTAGGCCAAGCTGCGAGCTGTCGAGGATGAGCGTACGCCGGCCCTGCGGGCACTGGTCGGCCTTGTGCAGCGCGACGGCCTCCTCGGCGACGTGGCGCGCGTTGCCCACAATGTCCATCTCGCCGACCAGTTCGTAGCCGCGCAGTTGATACTGCCCGCGAAACGAGTTGGGGTAGCTGCGCGACTGAATGTCGCCGTCGGCGTAGCAATGCGCCTCAATGCCCACGCCGGTGATGACGCGCGTCTGCTCAATCACCGAGCCTGCCGTGTTCATGAAGAGCTGACGCGCGCGGCGAAAGTTGAGCGATGCCTCAGCCAGGGTGATGCCCTTCTCCGCGCGCATCTCGGCATCAGCGCGCAGCAGCAGATCAAGATTGGCTTCGATGGACGTGGAGAACGGATCAATCTGAAACGGCGAGACCCAAGTAACATTCGCGACAGGCTCACCGGCCAGAACGACGTCTTCCTTCTTGGCCTTCGCGCTGGCGCGAGCGATCTGCACTGCGCGCTTCGCTACAGCGGCAAGAGAGTCGCGCGATAGATCATCCGTGGAGGCGAATCCCCAGCAGCCGTTCACGAGCACACGCACGCCGAGCCCGAGCGATTCATCAGCGACCGCGCTGCCCATCTTGCCGTTCTTGGTTGTGATGGTGCGCTCGCGCGATTCGATCACGCGAACGTCAGCGTAGCTGACCTCGCGGCGGTCCAGCAGGCCAAGGATGTGTTCGGCATAACCTTTCATGGATGCATGGTATCAAAACCGGATTGAAATTAGACGGTTCGTGCAAAAGGTTCGACGGACACACGTTCTTTCGCCCCTACCGAGGCTGGTTATGCTATGCAAAAGTAAGCCCCGGGCTTGCGCCCGGGGCTACTATCTTTCGCCCCTTCCGGGGCTCTGAATTGAACGGCAACACAATTAGAAATGGCCTATGTGCCTTCCGACCAAGAGGCCAGATACTTCACCTGCTCGGGAGTCAGCTTGTCGATCTTGATGCCCATGGATTCCAGCTTGATCTTGGCGACCTGCTGGTCAATGGACTTCGGCACGTCGTAGACCTTTTTCTCAAGCTTCTTGGCGTTCTTCACCATGTACTCGGCGCAGAGGGCTTGATCGGCGAAGCTCATGTCCATCACCGAGGCGGGGTGGCCTTCGGCGGAGGAGAGGTTTACCAGGCGGCCATCGGCCAGCAGGTAGATGCGGCGGCCGTTGGCGAGCTTGAACTCCTCGACGAACGGGCGGGCGATGCGGCGCGACTTGGCGAGTTTCGTGAGCGCGGGGATGTCGATCTCGACGTTGAAGTGGCCGGAGTTGCAGACGATGGCGCCGTCCTTCATCTTGACGAAGTGCTGGCGCGTGAGCACGTTCTTGTCGCCGGTAACGGTGATGAACAGGTCGCCGGTTGCCGCCGCGACGCCCATGGGCATCACTTCATAGCCATCCATCACGGCCTCCAGAGCGCGCGTGGGATCGACTTCCGTAACGATCACGTGCGAGCCCATGCCGCGCGAGCGGCTGGCGATGCCGCGTCCGCACCAGCCGTAGCCGGCGATGACCACGCGCATTCCAGCGAGCAGAACGTTGGTGGCACGCAGCACGCCGTCGAGCGTGGACTGGCCCGTGCCGTAGCGGTTGTCGAACATGTGCTTGGTGTCGGCGTCATTCACCGCCATGATGGGGTACTGCAAGACGCCTTCAGCGGCCATGCTGCGCAGGCGGATAACGCCCGTGGTGGTCTCTTCCGTTCCGCCGATAATCTGCTTGGCATACTGCGCGCCCTTGGTCAGCGCGAGCGTAACCAGATCGGCGCCATCGTCCATGGTGATGTGCGGGCGGTGCTTGAGCGCGGCCTCAAGATGCGAGTAATATGACTTGTTGTTCTCGCCTTTGATGGCAAACGTCGGGATACCGTAGTGCTTCACCAGCGCGGCGGCCGTCTCGTCCTGCGTGCTCAGCGGATTGGACGCGCACAGCACGACGTCGGCTCCGCCATCGCGCAGCGTGATGGCTAGGTTGGCCGTCTCGGTGGTAACGTGCAGGCAGGCCGACAGGCGCATGCCCTTCAGCGGCTTCTGCTTGAGAAAGCGCTGGCGAATAATGGCCAAGGTAGGCATGGATTGCCCAGCCCACTCGATGCGGCGCTTGCCTTCATCGGCCAGTTTAATATCTTTTACATCATAAGAACCCTTGCGCAATGCTGCCATCATTACTCTCCGTGAATTCTCGCCATGCCGGTCGGGCGCGGCGGATAGATTGATTGAAGCGTTTGGGAAAAGGGCCTGCGCGAGACAGGCCCGGTGAGATTACCGCATGTGGATTGCCAAATATACCAATGCGCCTAGCGGCGCGCCCCGGCGCTCGCGGCAATGCCTGCGGCTTGGCGCAAATCCTCGGCCTTGTTGGTGAGCTCCCACGTGAAGCTGGGTTCATGGCGTCCGAAGTGTCCAAAGGCGGCCGTGAGTTCGTAGATTGGACGGCGCAGGTTCAAGTAGTCAATGATGCCCTTGGGCGTGGTCGAAAAATGCTCGCGCACCAGCGCTTCGATTTTCGCTTGCGGAATCGCGCCGGTGCCAAATGTCTCCACCATGATGGAGACCGGCTCGGCGACACCGATGGCGTAGGCAAGCTGCACTTCGCAACGATCGGCCAGGCCAGCCGCCACCAGATTCTTGGCGATGTGCCGCGCCATGTAGCAGGCCGAGCGATCCACCTTAGTCGGATCTTTGCCGGAGAACGCGCCGCCGCCGTGATGGCCCATGCCGCCGTAAGTGTCTACGATGATCTTGCGCCCGGTGAGGCCGCTATCGCCCATGGGTCCGCCGGTTACGAAGCGTCCGGTGGGGTTGATGTGGTACTTGGTGTCCTTGGTGAGCATCTTCTCGGGGATGACGACCTTGATGACTTCGTCCATGATGCCCTGGCGCAGCTTTTCATTGGATACCGACTCGCTGTGCTGCGAGGAGACCACCACGGCCTCGACGGCCACGGGCTTGTCGTCCACATAGCGCACCGAAACTTGCGACTTGCCGTCGGGACGGAGAAAGTCGAGCGTGCCGGCGCGGCGCACCTCGGAGAGGCGGCGCACAAGCTGGTGCGCCAGCATGATGGGCGCGGGCATCAACTCTTCGGTGTCATTGCAGGCGTAGCCGAACATCATGCCCTGGTCGCCGGCGCCGCCGGTGTCAACGCCCATGGCGATGTCGTTCGACTGCGCGTGGATGGCGGTGGTTACGCCACAGGTGTGGCAATCGAAGCCATACTTGGCGCGATTGTAGCCGATGCGATCAATCGTCTTGCGGGCTAGCTCCGTGTAGTCCACCACGGCGTTGGCGGTGATCTCACCGGTCATGAAGACCAATCCAGTGGTTACCACGGTTTCGCAAGCGATGCGCCCGCGCGGGTCCTGGGCCAGAATGGCATCGACAACAGCATCTGAAATCTGGTCGGAGATTTTGTCAGGATGCCCTTCCGTCACCGATTCGGACGTGAAGAGATAATTGCGTGCTTGACTCACCGGAAATCCTCCTTGGGATGGTCCGCCCTGCAGGCAGGAACTAGGACGCGCGGAAAGAGTTACAGATAACTTATTATGCTACCCGACCGGCTGGGCAGAGTCAAAGACTTATCCGGGACTTATCCGGGAGGGCGGCGCCAGTGTCAGCAAATGCACAGAATCCGCTATGCGCGCGGGGCCCGGATGGTGCAGAATGGCTGCCAGGCCGGGTAGATTCCGACAATTCTGGAGGTTGGTTATGAGACGATTCCTGCGTAATTCCCTGGGCACATACTTCGTGCTGATAGCTCTTTCTGTTTCTGTGGCAATCTCCGCCGCGGCGCCCGCGCAGCGCGGCATCGCCGAGGTCAACGGGACGAAGCTCTACTACGAAGTCGCGGGCAGCGGCCCGGTGGTGGTGCTGATCCACGGCGGAGCGGTGGATAGCCGCGCCTGGGACGATCAGTTCAGCGAGTTTGCCAAGCAGTTCACGGTCATCCGCTATGATCTGCGCGGCTCGGGCCAGTCGGCCAGCCCGGTGAAGCCGTTCTCCAATACCGAAGACCTCTATCAATTGCTGCAGCATCTCCAGGTGGCGAAAGCCAGCTTGGTGGGCATCTCGCGCGGTGGGGGAATGGCCTTTGATTTCGCACTGGATCACCCGGAGATGGTCGCATCGCTAGTGCTGATTTCGTCCAACTTGAGCAACGTGCCGAAGGCCTACGAGGACATGTTCGAGCGCACCACGGAAGTTGGCAAGAAGGAAGGCGCGGCTGCCGCCGCACGCGTGTGGGGGTTGGACCCCTATCAGGGGCCGCAGCGCAAGGAGGCGGTGCCCGGCGTGCTGAAGATCATCGAGGAAAATGTAGTTCGATTCCGCCACATTGATGGCTCCCCGGCTGTCCGGCAACTGGCTTCATCCGACAAGCCGCGCTCTGAGCGGCTGACGGAGATTCACGTACCCACGCTACTCGTCTTCGGCGAAAAGGACAACGTCGACGCGCGCGCCAACTACGAGCGCTGGGCCAAGGGCATCCCCGGCGCAAAGCGAGTGACGTTCCCTCGTGCCGCGCATCTCGTGCCCATTGACCAGCCCGCGGAGTTCAATCGCACGGTGCTGGACTTCCTGAGTGGCTTGCAGTAGTGTACAATTTTAATTAGTACATTAAACGAGGTGTGGAGCCATGCCCAGAATGGCCGTCGAAGACAACAGCCGGATGTCGTTGCGGATTCGCGCAGAGGAAAAAGCCCTGCTTATGCGCGCGGTGGCATTGCAGGACACCGACCTGACAGGGTTTGTGATTCACCATTCGCTGCGCGCCGCCAAGAACGTAATTGAGAAAGCCGATCACTTGCAACTTTCCGCCCGCGATAGTTTGCGGGTGCTGAACTTGCTGGAAAATCCGCCTGCTCCAAACGCCAAGCTGCTGGCTGCCGCCCGGGCATTGCCGAAGCGAACACGCCGCTGATGGCCTGGCATGAAGAGCCCATCGGCAAGAAGCATGATCGGGAATCATTCGACTGCGGCGATGAGTCGCTGAATGAGTTCCTCCGCCGGCATGCGCGCAAGAGCCACAAACGCGGCGGCGAGAAGACATTCCTTGCCATCGACGACACTGACCGCAAAACCATCCTCGGCTGCTACAGTCTTAGCCCCGCATCGATTCAGTACGCACGAACTCCGGAGATCGCGCGGCGCGGGCTGGCACGCCATGATGTGCCCGGCTTCCGTCTAGCGCGGTTGGCAGTAAACCGCAATCATCAAGGCAAAGGTCTTGGCGGGCAATTGCTGCTCGCCGCCGGACGCCGCTGCCTGCTGGCCGCGCAAGAGGTTGGCGGAGTAGTGTTGGTTATCGATGCTAAGAATGACCGTGCCGCCCGCTGGTACGCCAGCTACGGCGCAATCTCGCTGCTGGACACCTCGTTAACTCTGCTGTTGCCGCTGGAAACCATCGAGGCCGCGCTGAATGCCGCCGGGAAATTCGGAAAGGAATATCGATGGTAAACGTCTTATCTGTCCCCCGTTCCAAGTCTGGTTTACTTTGTTCAGCGACTTGTTCGGAGCGGGATTATGCCCGAGGTGTCACACTTCCCCTAGCATTTCGAGGTCCGCCAAGTCCCTCTGTCTGCCCGTGGCGCGTTTGTTGGCAATGAGCTGCTCCCGGCCAATGTAGTACACAGGCACATCTCCGTAGCTCCCGGCGGTCTTGCCAGCGAACGCCGCGACCCACGAGACGCCGGTAAGCAGGGCGACCAGATCAATGCGCACGGGAGGAACGCCAAGTTGTATCACTTGATCTGGATGGGAGAAATCTTCCGGCGTCACGCCCATCGAGGCGAATCCAAAGGCTTCCAGGGCGGAAAGGATACGTTGGGCATTCTCAGGATCAGGTTGGACGAGGACACCAATATCCCCAGTGAAGCGCGGTGCCCCGTGAAAGGCCAGCGCGTACCCCCCCCCCGACGATCATATACTCAACGTGGTGGGCGTTGAACAACGCGAGCAATTCTCTGAAGTCTAGCTGCATTCCCATAGTATTGCTGGCGCAAAAAGTCCACGGTTGCGACCCGTTCCTCCGGCGTTTTGCTCAGCCAATACGCCAAATCCTCTTTGGTAGAGTCGGGATATTGTCCGCTGTGCTTCGTCACCGTTTTCTCGATCATGTCTTATTTTACCACATGGTCCTATCACATGGCCCGGAAGCCGTAGCAGGTCCGTTGCCGTTAAATTCTTCCCAAGAGGCAGAGAATTGACTCATGGGCAACCAAGCCCCCCTCACCGCCCAGGAAATCAGAGATGTTATGCCTTACATGAACACCTTGGGGACAGGTGCAGTACGTCGGCTAGAAGCAGAGGCTGCATTACAGAATCTTGAGGCGATACAGAAGAGCGTTGAAGCAATTCAGAAGTTTGATGAAAGCACTGGGAAAACAAGCAGGCAAAGCCTCTGACTCAATGGTTCAATGCTGTTGCTTTCTGTACTCGCAATCGGGCTTTCCCTTTGTTCATACAAGAAAGCCGAAGTATCCGGTAAGCAACAGCAAACGACCCTTGATGCATCTCGCACGGCTCTCGAAGGAACAGTGAAGAGTCTCCAGTCGCTTACGACAATTTCAGAACAACAATACGCTAGAGAGATCGAAAGGGAAGGTCGCAAACCAAAGCTTGAGGTAAGCCTACGCCACGAACTGAAGACTACTTCACCTGAATGGAGATTTCCCGCACGAGGGGAGTTGGAGTTGAAAATTCCCCAACATTCGGCAAAAGTATTCTTCCTATTAAAAAACACCGGCAACGCGCCTGTTTTGAGACCGACATACATTTTCGTTGCTGACCCGGAAACGGTGAAGGTCGCGTGCGCCGCAGAGTTTCCTCAGTATCGACCTTCGACTGAGGGCAATATATGCCAGTTCAATAGCCCGTCAAATCTTGCACCTACGGAAAACGGTTTGCCCCATGCAGTCGGGCACGATCTGCAAATTCCCACTGAGCTATCGATTGTTGGACTAGAGTTCATGCTGCTGGGTGAGAACATACCGATGCAAAGCTTCAAAACTCGCTTCACGCTTCAAAAGTAGTAACGGTCCCAAAACTTCCTTATCTAAAACCAACCATTCCCGTACAAAGCCTACATAAAACAACGGGCTGGCAGTTAGGCCAGCCGTCGATAGTGCATGTGAATTGTGCTTCGCGCCCCGGCGCTAGAAAACCTCCGGGACGTGGAAGTTGAAGATGGCGTTGTGGGTTTTGTCGGAGACGATGACGTTTTTCTCTTTGGGGTCTAGGGCGATGCCCCGCACGTCCTTCAGCAGGTTGTTGGGGCCGCCGATGGTGTAGAGCGGATAGACCTCGCCATCGTCGAAGACGCTCCAGACGCCGATGAAATCCTCCAGCGCGAAACGCCCGCCGACGCGCGTGTTGGCGAAGATCAGGCCGCGCTGCGAATTGACGGTCATCAGCGCGGTGGCCATTTGGCGGCTGCCGCCGTCGCCGTCATCGATGCCCTTGGGGTGATACTCCTTGGGGATGTTGATGACGCGCAGCGGCTTGTCGTTGCCCGATGCCGTGCGGTTATAGATGCGGAGCTTCGGCCCGCCGGAAACAACCAGCAGGTTATGCACCGTGTCAATCGTCACGCGGTTCGGGTCCGGGTCATCGGTGATCAGGATGCGCTTGGGCTTCACATTGCCGTTGGCCAGGCCATCAAACACCAGCAGGCGGTTATCATCCTGAGGAACGTAATACTCGTTGTTGACCGCATCCACGGAGACCGCGTCGTTATTCTTGATCTGCGTGTCGGGGCCGAAGATTTTGCGGATCGGCGGCACGTTGCCGTTGGCGTTGCCCGCGAAGGTGAGAATCGCGAAGGTCATGAACTGGGGCACCACGATCTCGTCGCGAACCTCGTTGTAGGCCATGTCGTGAATCGTGCGCGTGATCAGGGTGTTCTGTCCCGCAATGGAACGACGGGGTTCAGCAGCTCCATTCGCCGACCTGGCGAATACCGCAATTTGCGGGTGAGCCACTCAGTTGGCGACGAGGATTTCATTCCTCTTGGTGTCGTAGGCCATGGTGTGCGGATTGCCGATCATGGGCGTCGGCGTGCCGATGGGAGCGCTGCGAATCATGCGCTTGGGCGCGACGTTGCCGCTGGCGTCGATGGCGTAAACAGTCGCCGAATGGTTGCCGAAGTTGGCCACCCACAGCTCGTTGTTCTTCTCATCGACGGCCACGCCGGTGGGGTGCTTGATGTTCGTCTTCGGCCCGGTCAGCACGCGGATGGGAGCCACATCGCCGTTGGCGTCGCCCTGGTAGACGGTGATGGTGTGGGTGGTGTCATTGGCCACGAACAACTCGTTGCGCCCGGCGTGAAACGCCATCGCTGTCGGCCAATCGAGTTGGGTCTTGGGCCCGCTGATGGTCTGCAACGGCGCGACATCGCCGCTGGCGTCTTTGGGATACACGGTGATGGATGCCGGTATCCACTCGCCTGAACCGGCGTTGTTCTGATTGCGGCCAATCGGCCAGCCGCGCTTCTGACGTTGCGGATCGCTGGCCGCGCGCGTATTGCGGCTGCCCCAGTTGCTGACGAAGACCTTCTTGCGTATGGGGTCGAGCGTGATGCCGTGCGGGTCGGCCATCATCGTCTTGGGGCCTTGGATGACGCGCGTGCCGGCATCTTCGTCCTTGGCGCCCTTCTTGAACACCTGAATGGCCTGATCGTCCTGAATGGTGATTAGCAGTTCCTGCCGCTCTTCATCAGCCACGATGCCGAAGGTGGTGTGCGGCGTGGCCAGGCGGCGCAAAGGCTTGGCGTTGCCGCGCGCGTCGCGTCCGAACACCGGCATCCAGTTCAGCGTGTCGTTGTTGATGCCGTAGATTTCCCCGCTGGTCGGGTCCACATAGACCGAGCAGGCGAATTCGAGCGAAGTGTCCTCCCCCTGAATCATGCGCTTCGGCTCGCTCCTGCTGGCGTTGGGCGGCGTGTTCGTGGTGCGATCATAGACATGGATGCTGAACAGGTTCTCATCCGCCATCACCACTTCGCCGCGCGCGACATCAATGGCAATTCCGGCATAGCCGGGGTTGGGATCCTTCATCACATATTTCGGATTGCGGCGCGCCATCGCGTCGCGCTCCGCTTTGCTGGGACGCGTTCTGGGCGCGCCGGAGACTCCGGCGGCGCGAGGGGCGGCTTGGCCGCCACCATATTGCGCAGCGGAAGCAATCAATTCTTCCGACGCGCTGGCGGTCCTGAACTCCGGCGTAAACTCACACATCGGCCCGTTCATCTCAGCCAGGTATTCGCTGGCGACGATGCGGTCCGAGCCAATCATCTGCGTCCTGCGCGCCACACTTGCTTCCCGGCCAGTGACTAATGTCACCAGACCAGCGCCCGCTACCGCGGCGAGCAGCAAGAAGAGTCGCAGGGAACGAGAGGTCATTTTTCCAGGGGCCATACTTTCGTTCTCCATTTCTTCAGTTGAGAGTACACAAGTTAAACGTAATCAATAACTGCTTCGTTGCAATGAATAGTTAATGGGGACCTGTCTGTAGAAAGTCCTTGCAAAAAGTATAGTCGATTGGGGATACCCGTCAAGCCGAAAGCACCAGCAGCGCCATTCACCGATAGATGTCCTTGCGATGGGCGACCGCAAACACGATCAGGCGCTCCGGTGCCAGGTCAAAAACAACCCGTAGTCTCCGATTCGGAAACGATATTGACCGATCCGGCTGTCGGTAAGTTTCACCGCATGCTGTAACGGATCGCGCGAATACAAAAGCATTTTTGATTGCAGCCGCGACTGCATGCCTTTCGAAAGTTTGTTCCAATCGCGCCAAGCCGCGGGTGTGAAGGAGATTTCCATGAACTATCGGAATGGAGAGATCAGCTTCCCGGCTGCGGATGCTTTGCGGCCCTGGCTAATACGGCGCAGGAATTTGGGGGAGGCGAGCGCCTCCCGGTCTTCGAGCCGGTCCTGCATTTCCTGCCAAAGTTTCAGAGGAACGATGACAACCGGTTCTTTCCCGATTCGCAGGATGGTTTCTTTTTCAAGAACAGCTTTTTTGCTCATCGTAGGGCTATGGTAGCAGGCCGGCTGGAGTGATTCAAGCAAACCAAGTTAGCCACCCAACGATGGCAGCGTAAATCAAGTCACCGGGATGATCCTGGAGATTGCTTACAGCATCTTCGTTCGCTCGGGCGGCGCGAAGAACACGAGCACTTCCAACTCGTCCTTAATTTCATAGAATTGGTGTGCTTCCAGCGCGGGTACGAACAGGATGTTGCCGGGCGCGACCGCGACATCGCGCTCGCCGCCGCGAAACCGGGCGTGGCCGGAGACGACATAGTAAATCTCTTCCTCGCCATGCGGTTGCTGCGGGTCCGCAGCGCCGGCGGCCAAGCGGTAGACGCCAGCGCTGAGTTTCCCCGTGCGCAGAAACTCAATGTAAGGTTTGCCGTCCGCTCGCACTTCCGAAAAACGATGAAGTTCCATTTGTATACCTTTCTCAACGGTCTGAGGGAGTGCCTGCGTTAGGTGTCATCCTGAGCGTAGCGAAGGACCTGCTTTACTCTGCGAAAGCAGGAACAGCAGGTCCTTCGCTACGCTCAGGATGACAGCCGGTGCGGGTTGCCAGTAGACCCTTACGCGCTCACGCGGACCAGGCGCATGCGGTCGGTTTGGCCGGGCTTGGCGGGATTGCCGGCGACCACGGCCAGGATATCTCCGGGAGCGACCAGCCGTTTGTGCAGCAGGACTTGCGTGGCCTCGATCAGCGTCGATTCGCTGTCGAGCGTCAGCGGCATGATGAACGGCGTCACGCCCCAGTAGAGCGCGGCGCGGCGCGCCACGGCCTCATCGTCGCAGAAGGCGTAGACCGGGCGCGGCGGCCGGTATTTGGAGATCAGTCGCGCCGTCGAGCCGCTACGCGAGAAAGCCACCAGGGCTCGCACGTTCAGCATCTGGGCGGTGTGCACCACCGTCTCGCAGATGGTCTCGGCGATATCCTCCAGCCGGTGCTGGCGGCGCATCGACCAGGTGTCCTGGCGGCTTTGATCGGCCTGAACGGCGATGCGCACCATCATCTCGAGCGCCTCAATGGGGTATGCGCCGCTGGCTGTCTCGCCGGAGAGCATCACGGCGTCCGTGCCGTCGAGAATAGCGTTGGCCACGTCGCTGGCCTCGGCACGTGTGGGCCGCGGATGCACGGTCATCGACTCGAGCATCTGCGTCGCTGTGATCACCGGCACGCGCGCCGCGGCTGCCGCCTGGATGATTTTCTTCTGCACCAGCGGGACTTTCTCTGGCGGCAGTTCCACGCCCAGGTCGCCGCGCGCCACCATCACCCCGTCGCTGACCGCCAGAATCGCGTCCAGATGCTCGACCGCCTCGGGCTTTTCGAGCTTGGCCACCACGGCAATGTTGGCCTTGGCGCGCTTCAGCAGACTGCGCAGACGCTGCACGTCCGCGGCGCGCCGCACGAAGGACAGCGCCACGTAATCCACGCCGATAGCGATGCCGGCCTGCAAGTCGGCTTCGTCCTTCGGCGTCAGCGACTCGACACGCAGCTTCACGCCGGGCAGGTTCACGCCCTTGCGCTCGCGCAGCAGCCCGCCGGTGATCACCTCGGCCTGGACATCGCTTTTCTTGCTGCCCAGCACGCGCAACTCGATCAAGCCGTCATCAATCAAGATGCGGTCTCCCTTGCGCACGTCGCGCGCCAGCCCCTCGCAGGAAATCTCGAAGCGCTGGCTGCTGCCGACGATGTTGTCCGAGGTGAGCAGCACGCTTGCGCCGCTCTTCAGCTCCACTCCTTTGCGAGTCTTAAATTTTCCGGAGCGAATCTTCGGGCCGCACAAGTCCTGCAGCAGGGCGACAGTCTTGCCCTGCTCATTGGCCGCCTGCCGCACCAGCCGCGCCACGCGCGCATGATCCTCATGCGTGCCGTGCGAAAAATTCAGCCGCGCCACGTCCATGCCGGCGCGCACCAGCTCGCGTATTTTTTCGAGGCTAGCCGTGGCCGGCCCCAGCGTGCATACGATTTTTGTTCGCCGCATAGTCATCTCACCGCGCTACTGGATTCAATTTCATTCGCCGCCTGCCTTCGATCCATGGTCTGTCGCAACCGTGTTATTTGGGCTTTGCCAGCGCCTTCCCCATGACCATATCCCCGTTGGGAAGTCGCGCCCACTCAATCTGATCCGCCGAAAAGGCATCGGAAACTTCCAGCTTCCCTCGGCGCCGCCGGTAGAGAACAAACACCGGGCCGCTCAGAGCCGCCGCATCCCGCTGGAACTGCTTCTCTTCTCCATTTGCAAATCTGACGGTTATCATCGTTTGCTATCCCGCACATTTCAGATTTCGCCAAACTCCACGACCAATCTCTACGGTTGAATCAATCGTTGTTTCCCGTCCCTGTTTACCAGTTTCAATAAACTAACCGGGCCATCCGCTTGCAGCAATACCTGGGTCTCGTCCGTATAGCCGATCAAGCCAAAGCCTGCGCCCAGCTCCGACGCTCCGAGTTGCACCTCGGGTCGCCCTTTGGGATCACTGAGCCGCAACATCACGGTGTCCGGGTAAGGTTTACCGTTGGGCATTTTGTTCGCTTTATCTTCAGGATGCACTTTTATACCCGCCCGAACTCTTCCGTTATCTCCAGCATGCGAGCACGGAGCACTGGCGCAATGTCTTGCGCCTCCACCGGCCGGACCTATGGCAACTGAACCACCAAAAGGCCGCAATTGGCAACCGTGAGGACAACCAGAAGTCGCTGAGTCTTCATAAGTCTTTTCTCCTATCAGCAGTTTTTAGATTTGGCTATTGGGCTTCAATTCCAGCGGATGCATCATACTGACAATGATCCGCATCCATAGTACTATGAGGCTGACTTAGCCCGGTGTGGATTCCTCTTTTTTAAGGGAGCGCGGCGTTATGAAGAAACCCGGACAACTGGTCGTCATTTTCGCAGGCATCGTCCTGCTAACTTCCTTGCTGCCATTTCGGGCCGCCGCGCAGCTTCCTTCCGGCGGACCCAGCCGCGGCGTCGGCGAGACCGTCATCGTACCCAAGCCCAAGGCTCCCGAGCCTGCTCCTAGGAGAGAAAAGCCGCCAAATCCCGACGAGACTTTCCAGATTCGCACCGAAGTTAACGAAGCTAACATAAGCGTCGTGGTGCAGGAAAAAGGCGGGATGTTCATCCCCGGGCTGAAGAAAGAGAACTTCAAGCTGGAAGAAGACGGCGTGGTCCAGACCATTAAGCGCGTCTCGGCGGGCGAAGCACCCATGACCGTGGTGCTGGTGATGGAGTTCAGCAGCAAGTACTACGAGTTTCTCTACGATACTTTCACCGCCGCCTTCGGCTTCGTCAACTCACTCAAGCCGGAGGACTGGATCGCGATCATGATCTACGATCTGCGGACCGACATCCTGCTCGACTTCACCAAAAACAAGGCCGCCGCGCTGGGCACACTGCAAACGCTGAACCAGCCGGGCTTCAGTGAATCGAATCTGTTCGACGCGGTCAGCGAGGCGGTCGAGCGCATGCACGACATTGACGGCAAGAAGGCCATCGTGCTGATCTCGAGCGGCGAAGACACCTTCTCGCGCAAGCGCTACGACGCCGTGCTGAAGCAGGTGCAGGCCTCCGACACGCCCATCTACGCCATCGGCACCGGGCAGGCCGTGCGGCTGTATTATGAAGGCCGCGGCGCCATCGACTCGCCCACCAGCATCGGCTTCTTGCAGGCCGACAATCAGCTCCGCACCTTTTCGCGCATGTCCGGCGGCAAAGCCTATCTGCCGCGCTTCGAGGGCGAATTTCCCGGCATCTTCGGCGACATCTCCGCCGCGCTGCGCAATGAGTATGTGCTCAGCTACTCGCCCACCAACACCTCGAAAGACGGCAAACTCCGCAAAATCAAAGTCACTTTGGTTGATGTGGATGGCAAGCCGCTGAAGATCGTGGACGAAAAGCGTAAGGAACTGAAGTACGAAGTCCGCGCCCGCGAAGGCTACACCGCCCCCCGCGAAGTGGATTAGAAACTCCCGCGCTACAGACTCTCGGCTGTCCCCGGCTTCCCGGTTTTCCCATTTCACTGTAAATCAGGTTCTCTGTCCGGGAAAGTCGAGATGCTCCCCGCAGTGCGCGATTATGATCTTGTTGAGCTTTCGGTCTGCCTCGAAATAGATCTGAAGACAGTTCTTCCGGTCTCCGCCACCTAGATCGAGGTGCTGGTATATCTTCCTCTTGGAACCGTTCACTGTGAATTCCCGATACCGCCCATACTTGCGGTAGTCGTTCTTGACTGTGTCACTCTCGGTCTGTTTGTATTGTGTAAATCCACGCTTGTCTAGCTGCTCGGCCCAACCGCCCATTGATGTACAGGTACGGACGGAGTCGAAATACAGGTTCCCGACATCTCTAATCGCCATGAGTGCCTGGTAAACTTCCTCGGGACGGGCAAACTCAGAAGTGCCGGCTGAGTCCTTGGCGGCGTCAAGGATCAGGAGATCTCAGCCGAACTCATGCTCGGCCTGCCCTAGAGCATCCAGCGCGGATTCTAGCTCGATTTCCTCCAACTCCTGAGCCGCCGTAAGTTCGTCCTCGACGCTAAGCGCCTGGTACTGCTGGAATACACTCCAATTTGACTTGACCGCGTGCAACTCGATCGTCAATTCTGATTTTTCTTTCTCTAATTGCTTCATTCGCTCAAGGAGTGACGCGTTTTCATCCATCGCCATTTCTTGGAGGGCTTCCAGTTCCTGAAGTGTGTGTGCGTCGCTCGCTCCCTGCCGAATCTGCTTACGAATTCGCTCGGATTCGGTCAACCGTTCAGCGTCAATCCGCGCCTGGATCGCGCGAATCACTTCTCCGTCGGCGAAGCGGAATACCGACACCTTCGACAAAAAGGAAAACAGCCGCCGTTCGAGAGGTTTTCCTGAGAATTCAAATTTCTCGATCTGAACAGGAAAGTAGAGTTCATGCTTCATCGGATCTGACTTTCGTGTAAGGCCAGGCCAATAGATTCGGACGCAGCCGTTGAAACACGAAAGAGTCTTGCCCAAGCTGTCAGTGAGTCGGAAGGCAGCCCATTTGTTGAATACTGCTACATGTGCAAATCCCAGAAGCGCACGATGCAACCGATCTGCATCGACGTTAGTCCGATCGCTGAACCTGTCATGGGACACGACCACAACCGGAATAGTCCGTTTGTCATCGAGTAGGATCTCATTGACGAAAGTCGGCACATCCGGGGCTTCAACCACTTGTTTATTAGAAGGGATCGGGCGGGGTCCAGCCCAGCACGAGTAGTTCGTTAGGATTTCCGTGACAATCCCTGGACGTCCGATCGTTAGCCACGCTGGTCTCACCACGAATGACATCGAAGCTGCACCAAGCTGAAGGGAGAATTGGATCCGGTCATCCAGCCAGCCGAGAGCGATGTCGGTGGTCCAGAGCATTGATCCATCTTTTTCATCTGGATGGATCCAGCGAACACGAACCAGTGCCCCTCCGGCGACAGCATCTCGGGAGAAATGAATGGGATGTCCTACCAACGGTTCAGCGACCGTGTTCTCTGGCGGGAAAGCACACGGGGTATTCCAAGACCTGCCATACTTTTCCACCACCCAGTTGGCGACACGGGTCTGGAGATCAGTTGACAAGTCTACTGCTTTTTGTTCATTGGCAGGGTTGACTTCAAACTGGACAGAATACAGATTTGCCATCGAAAGTATAAACCTCTTGAGAAAATCTGGGTAGACGGGGCGCGTTTCCGATTTCTCCGTTACTAAACCAGTTCGAGGCGGATTTCGCGGCCGACGGCGGTGGCGGCTTTCCGCAGAGTGCTGAGGGTTACTCCGTCATTGTCGGGATCGAGGAGTCGATCCAGAGAGGCGCGGCTGGTTTGCATGCGCTTCGACATCTCGGACTTCGATAGCTTCCGCTCTTTCATGGCGCTCTCGATCTGCCGCGCCAGCACACGCTTGATCGCCGCCGAAGTGGCTGCTTCGTAGATGCCTTCCTCGCGCAGCCAGCTATCGAAAGACGAGCCAACATTTTTCTTCTTCATGCGGCAATTCCTTTCTTGCGTTTCAGTGCCAGTTCCAAATCCCGCCGCGGCGTCTGCTGCGTCTTCTTGATGAAGCCGTGCAGCAGCACCATTGCGCCCGGCTCGACCGTAAAGATCACGCGAGCAATCTTGCCGCCGGTCAGGTTGCTGCGGACCTCCCAGAGTCCATTGCCCAGGCCGCGCACCAGCGGCATTCCAATCGGCCAGGCGAATTCAACGTCCTTAATATCCTCGCCGATGATCTTGCGGTCTTCGAGGTTCAGCTTCTTGAGCCACTCCCGCACCGGCTCGCGGCCACTATCCAGCCGAAAGAAATGAGCGGGCAGACGCTTCAGTCCCGGATTCATAAGCGAATGTATCATTATTGGTACACTCCGGTCAAGCGGCTCTTTGCGGAAAGGGACAAAAATGATGGCCCGGCACATGTGAAGAAATTAAAACTGTAGGTGTTTGAGGGAATAGAAAATGTCTCCTTACCCCCTAGAAATCGATTGTAAAACAATAATGGAGGGGGTCTCAACCCGCTGATTCAGAATCAATTTCTGCACATGCCCACTGCGGGACGTTTCCCGCCACCCCGTCTCTTCGCTTGAACAGCCACAGGCGGTGAAGCTAATCGCTTCCCCCGGTGGTTCCGTTCCAATTCAGCCATCGTGAGCAGGCAGCACAATCCTCGCTACCCGCATCTCGTAGACTGATAGAATCATTGCGGAGGGTCATCATGCCAAACAACTTCCGGAAGTATCGTCCGTTGTTTTTCACCTCGCTGGCCTTGGCGTTGGTCGTTTTCGCGCCGGGATCCGCGCGGGCCGATACGGAGTTTCAGACGCGCAAGATGACGCGCACCGATGTCCCGCTGGGCAAGGGGCAGTGCGACATCCGGCTGCGCGTGGATGGCGAAGTGGAGGTCAGCGTGAGCCTGGACCGCGTCCAGGTGCGCACCATCGGCGGGCGCGATGCGCGCGACGAAGGCTCCGAGTGCAATGAGTTATTGCCGGCGCGGCTGGTGGAGAGGTTCAACTTCGAGAAACTGGATGGACGCGGCGAAATGCTGTTGCTCGCACCGCCCGACCGTCCGACCGGTTTCCGCGCCGTGGTGCGCATCCGCGATGCGCAGGGCGGCGACGCCCGCTATGTCTTCCGCCTGAGCTGGATGCTGGATGGACGCGGCCCCGGCCAGCCTGGTGGATTCGGCGGCCCCGGCGGACCCAATCGCGGGCGCGACGGCGGACGCTTTGGTCAAGGCGGTCCGGGCAATCCGGCGCCGGAGAGCCGCAACAGCGATGGCAACCAGCCCGGCTATGATCGTGGGGAACGCAATATGCCCATGCGCATGGGCATGGAGGAGGCGACCCGCATCTGCACCGCTTCGGTCCGCGCGGCGATTGACCGCGACTACCGCTACTCGAACGCCGAGATTCAGCACGCCCGCCTCGACAACCGCCCCGGCCGCAACGACACCATCATCGGCGACGCCACCGGCCGCCGCGGCGGGAGCGTCGAGGAGTTCATCTTCTCCTGCTCCGTCAACTTTGACAACGGCACCGTGCGCACCGTGGACGTACGACGGCGGTAATTGGGCCACGCTGTCTGTTTGGAAGTTGACGTGGCAGAATGACATCTTGATACTAGGCACATGGCAACTTCTGCTCGAAGAGTGTCTGACGCTCCAGACCCAGTGGAAACCGTTCGCTCTCTGGACACATATGTCCCCGATGCTGTCCGATTAGCGAAGTATGACCAGAAGGCCATACCTGCGCTTGCCAAGGACGCACATGCGGTTCGATTGATCGAATCGGCTGTCTAAGGCATCCCCACAACTCACACTCTCTGTCATGGCGACGCCAGAGCAATGGATTCACTTCCTGCCGAATCCATTCACTTGATCGTCACCTCTCCCCCTTACTGGACGCTGAAGAATTACCGGGATTCAGATGGCCAACTGGGACATGTTGCCGACTATGATGCATTTCTCGCCGAACTGGATAGGGTTTGGCAACATTGTTGCCGGGTTCTTGTGCCGGGCGGTCGCCTGATCTGCATTGTGGGCGATGTTTGTTTATCGCGCCGGGAGAATGACGGTCGGCACACTGTAGTCCCGCTCCATGCATCGATACAGGAGCGTTGCCGCAAGATTGGATTTGATAATCTTGCTCCAATCATCTGGCACAAGATTTCCAACGCTGCTTATGAAGTGAAGAATGGTTCATCATTCCTAGGAAAACCCTACGAGCCGAATGCCGTAATCAAGAATGATATTGAATTCATCTTGATGGAACGCAAACCCGGCGGCTACCGGGCGCCAGATATTCCTACGCGCATCTTGAGTCTCATTTCAGCGGAAAACTATCAGAAATGGTTTCAGCAAATCTGGACGGGATTGCCCGGCGCCTCCACGAAGGATCATCCTGCGCCATATCCTTTGGAGCTTGCCGAGAGGCTGATCCGCATGTTCAGCTTTGTTGGCGATACGGTTCTCGACCCCTTCATGGGCACGGGAACCACCGCCGTGGCAGCGGCGAAGTGGGGCAGAAATTCCGTTGGATTCGAGATTGATCCGTATTACTTCAAGCTGGCTCAGAATCGAATCGCCCGAGAAACCTCCTCGCTATTCGGCACGGCAACTGTTCACACCACCGCTACCACCTGACAATATGACTCTCTCTTCTGACTTCAAATCGCATTTGCGCAAGGCAGTACGGCATTTCTGGAAAACACGCGCGGCGCAGTCCAGGCGGCAAGGCACCAAAAGCGGCACGCGCGATGCGGGAGCACGCGCGGCAGTGACTGGCGGGCGTCAGATGGATGGGTTCGTAAATATGATCAGGGGAATCCTGATCGATGCGGGGTTGAGAGAGCAGGATGTTCATTGCAGCACGGATATGGAACTTCCAGGTTGGTACCGCTCCGAGAAAAGATGGGACTTGTTGGTAGTGGTGGATGGCCAGTTACTCGCCGCCGCGGAATTCAAATCCCAAGTGGGTTTGTTCGGAAACAATTTCAATAACCGCAGCGAGGAAGCCATCGGAAATGCGGCGGATATCTGGGCTGCGTATCGCGAAGGAGCCTTCAAGCCTTCGTCGCGCCCTTGGCCGGGCTATCTAATGCTGATCGAGGAAGCGTCGGGCTCAACTCGCCCGGTCAAGGTGGTGGAGCCCCATTTCAAAGTGTTCCCGGAATTTGTCGAATCTTCATATGTCCAGCGTTACGAGATTCTGCTTACCAAACTCATGCGCGAAAGATTATACGATTCCACCTGTCTGCTGCTTTCCACTTCCACGGATGGTCCCAATGGTCACTACCGGGAATCAAATCCTGAACTGGTATTTGCGAAATTCGCAGCTTCCCTCCTGGCACGAGCCCGATCCGTGGTGAAGGACTAGATTCACCAGTGGGCCAGGCGCCACATCTTCATTCGCTTATCCGTACAACTCCAATGATTGGGCCGGAGCTACTCGGCACTCCGCTCCGTGAAGGTGTATTTCACCTGCGGGCCGACGTTGGCCATGCCGAGTTCCTTGCCAAACTCTTCGCGCAGGATCACGATCTTGCCGCCCAGCACGGTCATCACCGGATAGACTGAGCCGAGTTGCGCGACCGGGACGGTGAGGTAGTCTTTGTTGAAGACCACCAGGTCGGCGAACTTGCCCACCTCCAGCGTGCCCAGTTCCTTCTCGCGCAGCACGAAGAACGCGGCCCACACGGTGGACATCTTCAGCAGCGTTTCGCGGTCAATGGCCTGCTCGGGCGCGACGATGATGCCGTTCTTGTTGCGCCGCGTAACCAGCGCGGACGCGCCCAGGTAGGGCGGCTCAGCCTGCGCCCCGCGGTAGTCGAGTCCCTCCACTTCCAGCGTGGTCATCACCCCGGCGTCGAGCGCCTTGCGGATGGGCGAGATGTTGCTGGCCTTGTCCTCGCCGTAGAGTTTCAGGTACGGGAAGCTGCGCGTCAGCGTGCCCGCGCCGCAACTGATCATGATGCCCAGCTTGGCCATGCGCGGCAGTTGCGCGGTGCGCGGATAGAAGCCGCAATGGTCGGCGCTCAACCGCATCGCGCGCACTTCGTTGAGCGAGATGTCCGGGTTGTCCTTCATCACCTGCTCCATGATGTCCATCACATAGTCGAGCGGCTTGTCGCCGTAAAGGTGATTCACCACGTAGCGATAGCGCGCGCGCAGCGCCGAATAGATGGCCTTCCAGTAGGAATTGTCCGGCTTGAGGATGCAGTCCTCCTTGGCCTTGTCTTCCGGCGGCGCTTCATAGGTGGTGCAGATGGCCGGCGGACCATTGTCGATGCCGCCCAGCGTCAGGCCGACATTCCAGAAATATTTGCTGCCCAGGCCCGCCCAGTCGCCCATGCGCAGGAAGCAGCCGGGGATGTCCGTCTCCACCTGCTGGCAGAAGCGGTGCGAGAACGCCAGGCGCATGGGCATCTTGCCCTCGCGCACCAGACGCATGTAGGCCGGCATCTTGCGCAGGCCCACGATGTGCGAGCTGAATGTGGTGAAGCCGCCCGCCGGCGGATAGGTCAGGTGCTCAGCAATGACGCTGGCCAGCTCGTCCATGTGCGTGTCGAAATAGCGGTCGGAGATGAGCGAGCGTCCGATAGTGGTCGATATGGTGATGGCCGACTGCTCATTGTCGTCGGTGGGCTCAACTTCATAGAGGCGCAAAAAATCGTTGCGCGCCGCGGTGTTCCACAGGAACGCCGGATGCGCGCCGATGAACACCGGAAGCTTGGGGGCAAGGTCGTCCAATTGCTTGCGATCCATGCCGTTCTTGATGAGGTAGTCCGCGCCGATGCCGATGCCGGAGCCGTCCACCGGCAGATCGATCCAGGCCCACTGGCCGGGCGTGGGCCGCGCCATCTGCTCTTTCACCACCAGCTCGATGCCCTTGGTGATCTCCTGAAAGGTTTTTCCCGTAACGGAGAACTGCTTGCGCACGCTTTCGATCTTGGAGGGGTTGGCTTTCGCCCAATAATCCACCGCTGCATCGTGCAGATGCTGGTGCGTGTCAATCAGGCCGGGCACCACGGTGCGGCCCTTCAAGTCAATCTTGCGCGTCTGCGGCCCGGCCAGGCGCAGGATTTCGTCATTGCTGCCCAGCCGCTGGATGGTGTCGCCGCGCACGGCAATCGCCTGCACCGTGCGACCCAGCGAATTGGAAAGCGAATAATCATCCACGGTGACAACCTTGCCGTTGTGCAGTATCATGTCGGGATAGTTCACCAACTCCTCGGGTGCCTGCACCGTGCGCTGCGCGTGGGCAGGGAAGATCACCGCAATCAGCAACACCATCACCCAGCACGGCAGCAACGCCATCCGCAAAATCGCCACCTGCAAAAGAGAACGAAGCATAAAGACTCCTTTCACACTGTCAACCGATTCGGGCCGGACACAGTTAGGCGCGTACGCCTGCAACCGTTCTGCGCACATTGTAGATCAATTGAGTTTGAGGTCAAGAGGAAAAGTTCAGAGTGCAGGCTGGGCAGCAATTCCGCGGATGCTGGCGGCGACTTCTTCGAGCACGGCGTGGTGGACGTTGATGCCGCCGAGGATGCTTACCTTCTGCGCGCCGGTGAACCATTCGGGGCGGAGTTGGGATTTGTTTTCGATGCGATGCAGCGTGGCGCACTTGCCAACGCCGGCGCGGCGCGCGGTTTCTTCGATTTCTTCTTCGAGATATCTAGCAACTTTGCCGATGTCCACAAGCACCACCACGTCGCTCTCCTCCGCGATCTTGCGCGCGGCGGGGACTCGGGCCAGCGAGTCGATGCAGCTGGTGTCCATCACGCGCACTTCGCGGAAGGTGCTGACCAGCTCGGCGATGGCGTCTTTAGCGAGCGACATGTGCCAGGTCGTCTGCAGGATCACGCCGATGCGCGTCACGCGCTTGAACGGCAGTTTCGCCACATCCTCAGGGCGATGTGCGACGTGGACTTCCTTGTCGTAGAGTTGCGCCAGACCGCGCAGGCGCGGCAGGCCGTGATACTCGGGCAATCCGCAGAACACTAACTGATATCCCTCATCGAGCAGCTTGCGCGCGGCGGTCTCTTGGGTGGTGACGTATGGGCAGGTGGTGTCCATGATGACTTCTAGCTGCCCCGCACCCTGCCGCCGCGCCACCTCAGCGCGGGTTTGCGGGGAAGCCCCGCGCGTGCCCATCACGAACGGGACGTTGTCGGGCACATCCTGAATCTTGTCCACCAGCTTGGTGTCGGGAGCCATCTTCAGATAGCGGCGGCGCAGCGTGTCTTGCGTGCGGTCTTTCTGCTCCTGCGTGGAGCCCGCGGGCAGGTGAAAGTAAACGTAGAGTGACTGCTCGGTGTGATACTCCTGCGCCTTCTTGTCAGCCATCTGATTGGTGCGCGCGATGCCGTAGCACAGGCTGTTCTGCACTCCAGGCACTTTGCTCAGATCGACAATCTCCACCTGCATGGAAGCCTCCGCTCGCCACAATTACTCTATGCCAGTTAATAAGAACTAAGGCCGTCGGCCTCTTCCGTTATCTCTACCGGCACCACCCGCGTTGGGAGGGCCGTCAGGCGCCGCTTGCGGCATCTGGAATTCCTTCATACGAAGCGATTCATACCCCTTGCGGCGACCGATGATGCGATAGTCGAAGGTCGCGGTCGAGGCACCCCCACCATTCTCTCGAACTTCAAAGGTGCCGGGAGTCTTCTGGGAGACATACATGCCTTTAGAATCCACAGCGCCGTCCCGCCCGTCTGCTCGGCGTGGAGAGAGAACATAACCCCCTTAGCCCCATTCACCGCCACGCCTGCATCATCCTGCAGGACTCCGGAAAAAGGCACCAGATGCGGCACTATCGCCACATTCACGGGTTCAACTCCCGCTGTTTCGGCGGCGAAAGCTGTTCGAGGCGGAACGGAAAGCTGGATCAGAATCAATACCAAAGAGGCGAGATAGGCGATGTTTCTGTTCATTGGAATTTTCCTCGTAGAATTTATGGTTGCAACCGCCGGATGCTGCAGCGGGGGGAAGCAGTCTCACTCCCCGGAGTGAGTCGTAGCAAGCAATAAGCGCCAGTCTTCATTAGCGGGCGTTTCATCTGAGCGTCTCGGTCAGCGAGCAGTTAAAGGCTTTAACTTCGCGCTCCTGGAATTGCACGGGCTTCTCCCTGGGAAGCCCTCGAATCGTAACTGGAACTCAATTATCCGCCATGCTGCCTCCGATTGGAATGGGAAACAAGTCCCAATTGCAAGTAGGTCTTCCTAGGCTAACCAGAAACGGAGGGGAGTGGAAATGGCTGCCGCTGGGAATCATGAAGGCATAATGCGGCTATCGCTAGACTTGTCCCTGCCAAAGTGCGTTGAGAAAGCCGAACTTGAGGTCGCTGATGCGGTATGCTGCGGGGCTCGCGGGGCTATCGCCCGGTCGAATGACGGGAAATGAATCGCTGGCGCCGGGCGAGGCCGGCAGGTAAGCTTGCACGGGAAGGATTGTGCGGAGCACCGCCGCCACTTGGTTCTGAATGCAACCCACCTGGACAGATGAAGATCGGCTTTGCCTTTTAGCCGCTGTTGGAAGGCAAACTCCCTCCGAAAAAGATCGGCTAAAAGAATTGCTTGGCCGTCCGTTAGACTGGAACCGCGTAGTGGCACGGGCACTCCAGCACCAAATCTATCCCAGCCCCTACAGGAACTTGAGGGAATACGGGGATTCGAAGGTTCCCAAGGAAACGCAACGATTGCTGGAAGCCCACTACCGAACAAATGCCTTCAGAAACACACTGTTAGCTGAAGAAATGGCTGGAATTTTGCTCTCCTTGCAGAAGGCGGGAGTGGCGGCGCTACCGTTGAAGGGATTGCCCCTAGCCGAGCGAATATACGGAGACAGAAGCTTCCGCGTGTGCGCTGACATTGATATTTTAGTTCCTCGCCCGGAACTGACGGCCGCATACGATCTGCTGGCGGCAAGGGGTTATGCGGCGCAGTATTCGCGGGATTTTCTATCGGACCGGATTACACGAAATACCTATGAGTTTCCGATGATTCGCGCAACCCGAATGATGGTTTATCCGGTGGAACTTCATTGTGGATTGTTATGGGAAATGTCGGCGGAGACAGGAAGCGCATCGGAAGTTTGGAAAACGGTTGAGGCTTGCGAGTTCCATGGCTCGCCGGCGTTCCGAATGAGCCACGAATGGGAATTCCTGTTCTTGGTTATTCATGCGGCTCGGCACAGATGGGGCTGTCTAAAATGGCTTGTGGACATCCATGAACTCTGCAAGAGAGAGGAATTTGACTGGACAAAAGTTCGCAATCTAGCCGTACAAATGGGCTGGGAACGAGTTGTGGAGCAGACCTTAATCATCTGCCGAGGGCTGCTTGGCACATCGGCCCCTCCGGCATTTGACGTACAGGAGGATTCCCCGGCGGATCTTCAAAACCTGCACCGCTATTTCACCGCCCCGGAGATTCCGACCCCGATGCAAAACACCTTGTTGTGCATGAGTCTGGTGAGGTCTCCCGTCGCAAAAATCCGGTTCTTCTTCCGGCGGTTGCTGGTTCCCACTCCTCGGGACGCAGCGTTGTGCCGTTTGCCAGTTTCGTTAAATTTCCTGTATTACCTTCTTCGCCCGGTTCGACTTGGATTAAAGGCATTTGCTGCTTTGCTTCGGATTCGCCCGGCAGGCGGGGGCTAGGCTACCGAAGGATGGGACAGTAACCAACAGGAAGACATACGGAACCCTTTTCCACTCCCATCTCAATCCTTGGTAGCGTATTGAATGCGGTGGGATAGTCTCTGCAGGGCCTCCCCCAGCGCGCCATTGAAGAGGGTGGTGAACACATTGATGTCCAGCAGTAAAATCCCGGCATCGTAAGGACGTAGTACGGTAAGTGTCCCGATGTTATCGCAAGTTTCAGTCGTGAGCGCAAGCTTAAGTTCCCACTCTTGCGTGGAAGGGGCGGAAACGGTCAGGTTACATAGGACTTCCCCTTCGCCAATTCGAATCAAGGTGGCCGGCAAAGGTTCCGGTAAAGTACCCGGCGGGGCAAGTTTCAACACAAATCGGCTAAAGCCGAGGGGGCGAAGCGTTTCGGCTAGCAATTGAAAAATCTCGCTGGTTCCCTCACCGGTCTGCAATGATTGCGCCGCCCGGCGCACACTTAGATTATTCTTGATGATTCTTTTCTGCCGGAAGATCTGTTGGACCAGACGGTGCAATTCGACGAATTCCTCATATCGCAGATGGCGGAGTCCCAAATATGTGCCGATTCCTGCTAAAGAGACGACCATGGTCACGGTGATCCCGCCGTGGAACAGAGCCAGACTGAGCATCGCGAATCCCGCGGAGACGGCATAAAGGATTAGTACGGCATTGCGCTGGGACACGCCGCGTTTGAGAAGCCTGTGGTGGACATGATCCTGATCGGCGCCGAAGAGCGGCTTGTCGTTCATATATCTCCGCAGGACGGCGATGCCAACATCCAATATCGGCAGCCCGCAGGAGATCACAGGGATCGCTACCGCCAACATGATTGTCGATTTCTGGGATCCGGCCAAGGCCAACGCACTAATAAGAAAGCCTATAAACAAAGACCCGCAATCGCCCAGGAAAATTGTCGCGGGGTGAAAGTTGTGGCGCAGGAAACCGAGAATTGCTCCTGCCAGGACGACGGCGAGAAAGGCAATCGAAAAATTGTCAGACAGCAGGGATTGGATGCACAGAACCATGGTTGTAAAGAGCGCAGAGCCCACCGACAGACCATCCAGCCCGTCAATCAGGTTAAAGGCGTTGGTAATGAGCAGCACCCAAAATATCGTCAAGGGTAATCCGATCAGGGTGCGCAGCATTTCTCCTTCCACCAACATATCCAAGCGGTGAATACCGATGCCCCCCACATACAGCCAAATTGCGGCGATGGCCTGAACGGTAAACTTCTGGTATGGACTACCCCCAAATATGTCATCGTACAATCCCACGATAAAGATCAGTGTGGCAGGGCCAAGTATAGGGTAGAAACCGGATGGTGAAATAAGCGCCGGAGAGGCAAGGGTGCGGGACGCCAGCAGCGATATTCCAGTCACGGCCACGAAACTGAGAAAGATCGCCACGCCTCCCAGACGGGGTACGGGGAGCAGATGCAAGTGGCGGCCGCCAACGGGCAGGTCCATCCAGCCGCGTGCCCTTGCGAAATCCCGGACGTACACAGTGAGGAAGGCAGACAGGGCTATCGCGCCAAGAAAAGCTGTGATTTGAGCAAGCATCATGATCCTGAACGTGACATTATCCGAACCAGCGAAATCTCGCAACTGGTTCTAGTCCCTGGGCACTTCCAAAACGGGGACGAAATGACCAAGAATTTGCCGGGCCGCCGCCACCGCCGAAAAGGAGCATTCGAGCAATCGCCGCCCGTTTCGGCCCATGGATGCGCGCAATTGCGGATCACCGGACAGTCTTAGGGTTGCGGCGGTCAGGCCCACGTCGTCACCATTCAGGAGGCAAATGCCCGCTTGATTGTTCTCTAACATGGCGAAAAGATCATTGCCGGGATTCAGACTCGCCAGAACTGGCAGGCCGCAATATAAATATCCCAGGAGTTTCCCCGGCACGTTGTGAGTGGTCAGGCGGCGGTCCAGCGAGATTAGGCCCACATCGAATTCGGAAAGGGTTGCGAGATATTCTCTTGGTTCGAACGCTGGAAGTATCTGAACGTTTTGAAGGCGCCGGGTGCCGATCAATTGCTGTACCCGCTCCTCCTCGCTCCCACTGCCGATCAGGAGAAAATGGATGTGCTTCTCCGCGGAGAGATTCTCTGCCAGGCGGATGATGTTATCCATATCCTGCGCCACGCCAATATTACCGCCGTAAAGGAACACAATTTTATTTTCCAGTCCCCACTGCTTGCGGTAGGAGGTCGCTGGAAGGTCCGTCTCCTGGAGCGCCGTCCAGTTGTAAAGCAGCTCCGTTCGAAGCTGGATGTGGGGAAACGCGGCTGCAAAGTAATCCAGGTTGGCAGGCGATTGCACGCCGATAATATCTGCGGCGCGATACTGCTCAAGCTCTTTCGCGCGAAGGAAGCGCCACGCCAATCCCTTGTGTAAGAGGCCGGCGTCGACCGCCCATTGCGGGAAGATGTCGCGCAAGATCAAATAGGCGGAGCACTTCCACATGGATTTCAGGCGTTTGACCAGCGGTCCCCAAAAAATGGACGGCGAATAAAAGACTATAAGATCAGCAGGGTTTGCTCTCAGGAAGGGCCCCGCCCGCCTCCAGATATTCCAAGAAAGTCGAAACTCCTGAAACGCACGAAATAGTCTACGGGCACCCTTAATTTTGCCCGTCCGAACTCGCGCCACCCGCACGCGGTCTTTTATCTCTATCTCGAAGGACACGGAGATGGTTTCGAGCGGCGTTAGTATGGTTACTTCGTGACCTTGTTGGACGAACTCGGCCGCGAGATCGTGGATCAGTTTCGCTCCTGCGCTGATCTTGGGGAAGTAGCAATCGACGAGTAGCAGGATTTTCATACCAGATTTGGCTGCTCAATATACCAATTTAAGGGGCGAATTCGGCCAGCCGCTAGATAATTTTGTTAATCCTTCGTCTTGAGATGATCCCTGGTTTCCTGTTGGGTAGAGGGCTGCCGGTTGGAGGCAGCCGCGCACAGATTGGCGAGGAAGATTACTCGGATCAGCGGAAGCCCAGCACAATTCGGCAGACCGTTGAGGCCACATGCGGAGCCAGATATTCTTGCGGAGGCACCCAATTCCCGCCCTGACTTGTCACAAACTGCACGGCATTGCAGATGGCTAGCGGTTCGCAGCCAGCCAACAGATTAGATCCACGCTCGATCGTTTCGGGCCTCTCCGTCACATCCCGGATGGTAACATTGGGGACTTTCAGAATACAACTCTCCTCCTGAACCGTTCCGCTGTCGGTCAGCAAGCAGAATGCTCCCTGCTCGAGGCGCACAAAATCGAAGAACCCCAGTGGCTCGACAAAGCGCAAACCAGGCCGTTCCAAGTCAATCCCAAACTCCTGCGCTTTCGAGCGAGTCCGCGGATGCAGAGAGCAGATCAAGGGATACCCGTACTGCTTGTGCAGCAGGGATAGGGAGTCTATCAGACTGCCGAGGCGTTCCGGGAGATCAACGTTCTCGGCGCGATGCATGGTAACCAGGAAATACTGTTTCTCTTGAACGGCGAAGGTCTGAAGGGCGGAGCTGGCGGCAATCTGTTCCGAAAAATGGTCCATCACTTCTTTAATTGGATTCCCCGTAACATAAATCTGATTGCCGGGGATTCCCTCCTGCAACAGGTTCTCCCGGCTCCTCTCGGTGTACGGCATCAGAACCGAGCTAATCTGGTCGATGATCCGGCGATTGATCTCTTCCGGAACGCGAAAATCAAAGCAGCGGTTTCCTGCCTCCATGTGATATACGGGAATACCCAGCCTGCGGGCCACAATCGCACTCAATGCGCTGTTGGTATCCCCCAGTATCAAAATACGATCGGGGCGATGTTCCCGGAATACCGGCTCGATCCTGGAAAGGATCTGCCCAACTTGCTCGCCAAAACTACTGCTGCGCACGTTCAAAAAGATATTCGGTGGCCGGATAGCTAGTTCCCGGAAAAACAGTTCGTTCAATCGATCGTCATAGTTTTGGCCCGTATGGACGAGCAGATGCTCTGAATGTTCATCCAATAGCTTGATGACCAGGCTGAGCCGGATAATCTCCGGCCGGGTGCCCAGTACTGTCATAATTTTCAACGCAGCACCTCCGCCGCTTCGTGCCTCGAATCTTCCGGCATCAGCTTGTGTTGCCGCAAGAGAGCCTGTACCGCCTCAAACGGCATTACGGCATCGGCGGAACTGTATTCTTTTTGTAGAGGACGCGGTCCGTCGAGCGGGACGCTGAGCTCCGGCAACAGCGGCTCGATCACATAGTAATTTCCGCGTTCCAACGTGCGTGTTGCTTCCTCTTCGTTGACCAAAATTTCGTGGATTTTTTCCCCTGGACGGATGCCAGAGACCTTGGTCTCAATCTTGCGATTCCCCATTAGGGCCTTGGCGATGTCCGTGATTCGAGCCGAGGGAACCCGGGGAATGTAGGTCTCTCCCGCTCGAGCCTCTTTCACGGCGGCAAAGATGACCTCGACTGCGTCCTCCAGGCTTAATAGAAATCGCGTCATATCCAGGGTAGTCAGAGTTACCGGGCCTCCGTTTCGAATTTGATTGAGAAAGAGAGGAATAACCGAGCCACGCGAGGCCAGCACGTTGCCGTACCGAACGCAGATGAAGCGCGTTGCGGGCCGCCGAAGGTTGGATTGAATGAATAGCCGCTCTTGGATGGCTTTGGTCATGCCCATGGTGTTGACTGGCTTGCAAGCCTTGTCGGTGGAGATTCCTACCACCGTGTCGATGGGCAGGTCATGTTCCTGAATGGCGCGGATAATGTTTTCTGGCCCGCCGATATTTGTTTGCACGGCCTCGAATGGAAAATACTCGCAGGTGGGCACTTGCTTCAGCGCCGCTGCATTAAAAACCATATCCACCTGGCGCAGTACTGCGGCCACGGAGTGAAAATCCCGCACGTCTCCAATCCGGAATTCGAGCCGTTGCTGAAAGTTGTGATAAATGACCTCATCGGTGGCGGCGGTGCGGTGTTGGTACTCCAGCCTCATCTCGTGCTGCTTGGCTTCATCCCGTGAAAACACAATGATCTTGGCGGGAATTCCTTTGTCCCCGGAAAGCAATCGGCGCACCAAAACCTTCCCCAGGGACCCCGTCCCACCAGTGATTAGGATTCGTTTGTCCGTAAAAAGGCTCATCTCTCTAATTCCCTCCATTTCTCGTAAGGAGTCGTATCTGACGCCAGTTGGTCGATCAGGTCGGGCCAAGGCGGACAGGAATGCCCCGTAGCTCGCTCAAACTTTTCCCCCACCATGCTGCGGTCGCAGCGAAAACTGGGGTCGGGCAGAATCACTATATCCAGCTTGAATGCATCGCGAATCAATGATAGCAGCTCAAACTTGCTGATCGTTTGGCCGGTGACTTGGTAGACACCGGAAAGATTCAGGTGATTTTGAATCAGATCGGCCACTACGTCTGCCAGCCAGATGTTGGTAGCACCGGAAAACAGGGCGTTCGTATAGCCATTCACTCGGCCATGATTGCTGCCCAAGAACCATTCCAGCAGCGACGAGCGATGCATGAGTTCCCGACCGATGAATGAAGTTCGCAAGGTGATCGCGGAACTGCCCCGGACTTCTCCGAGATATTTCGTCCTGCCATAAATATCCTCGGCGTCTGAGAAATCCTCTTCGCGATACTCTCCTCGTTTGCCGCTGAAAACGCAGTCGGTGCTGAAATGAATGAGCTTGCCCTCCCAGCGGTCGCAGAATTCCGACAACTTATGCGGGAGCAGGGAATTCGCCGTCAGGCTGGCAACCATGTCGCTGGTTTGGGGCCTTTGCTTGATGACTCCGATGCAATTGATCAGAACCCGGGGCTTGATTTCCAGCAGGAGCTTCTCGACCGCGGGGAAATCGGTGGCGTCAAAATTCTCGATAACCTTGCCGTTCTGGAAAAGTTCCACTTGCCGAAGCGGGCGGTCAGTAACGGCGCCGCGGATCGTGCAATAGGTTTCCGGGAATTGCCGGCGCAACACCTGAAACAATTTGTGGCCCAACGATCCGGTGCCGCCAAGGATCAGAATATCCAT
>SHUM01000037.1 GCA_009691245.1 Acidobacteriota bacterium
TGTTGCTTAGAATATCTTCAGTTGAATGGTCAGGAATTTCTTGGGGTCGCGGCGGAAGTCGCCCATGAGTTCGCGCATCTCCATGGAAACAGTGCTGAGGTTGTTATAGAGTGTGGGATCGTGGAAGAGCTTGCCTACTGTGCCGTCGCCGTTGCGAATGCCGGTGAGCACGTTGTCGAGATTGGTGATGGCGCTGGTCAGGCGGCGGTGCAGCTCGTCCTCGGTGACCAGCTTGCCAAGCGTTCCCTTACCCTGATTGATGTTGTCGATCAGGGTCGAGCCGCGCGAAACCATGTTGCGCGTTTCCTGATACAGCGCGGGGTCGTTGATCAGCTTAGCCACCGAACCTTCGCCACTCTCTATGCGAGTGGCGATCGACTGCATCTTCAAGACGGTGTCATTTATGTTGCGGTAGAACTCATCCGACTTGAGCATAAGACCGATGCTGCCCTTGCCGTCGTTGATCTCAGCGATCAGAGCTTCGGCATTGCGCACGGCGCCATCCAGGCGGCGGTACAGCGTGTCATCCTTGATGAATTTTCCGATGGTGCCCTCGCCGGTGTCGATGCTTTCAAACACGGAATTCAGCCGCGTAGTCAGCAAATTCAGATTGGCCAGCAGGTCCGCGCTTCCGCCTACCAACTCCGTGAACTCCGGCGTCTGATGGAACGGCACCGCGCCGCCGGCCTGGACCGGCTGGCCCGCGGATGTGCCCATAGAGATGTTGATGTAGCGCTGACCGAGAAGCCCTTCGGCGGCGATGTATACTTCGGAGTCACTGCGAATATCACCTAGATAAGATGCACGGATTTCGAGAAGGACTTCCACCGCTTCGTTCTTCGCCGGTCGTCCCGAGTGGCGCACGGAGCGCACGTTGCCAACATCCACGCCCGCCAGGCGCACGACCGCACCGGTCTTCAGGCCACCAGCGTCCGGAGTGTAGCTGACTAGCTGAACTTTGTCAGTCCAGAATGCGCCCGAACCCGAGATCAAGAAAATGGTGGTGGCCAGCAGAGAAACTCCAGCCAGTGCTACCATGCCGACTTTCAATTGCGACCAGCGAATTTCTTTGCGTTGTGACATCTCGCCCCCCAGGCCGGTTTCCTTCTTCTAGTTCGAAGTGCTCGTATCACTGAAGCTCAGGCTAAGCTCACGCCAGAAACTTCTGCAAGTATGGGTCGCCAGAGGCGAGCATATCGTTCAGCTCGCCGTGGAAAACAATCTCGCCCTCGCGCAGCAGCAGGAACCGTGTGCGTGCCGCCCCTTTTCCCAGATGCGCAGTTCCGTTACGCTCGATGGGCACCAGCCTGCCCGTTGCTTCATCGTAGCGGAAGCTCGCGATGTAGTAGGCATCCTGCAGTCGGTGCGTTACCAGCAATGAACTCACGCGGTGTACATCGCGCTGCTTGATGATCAGCGCGATAATGCGCTGCGAGGTGATGGGGTCCAGCCCCGCTGTTGGCGAGTCGTAGAGCAGCAACGGAGGTCGGCTGACCATGGCGCGGGCGATGGAGACGCGGCGGCGCATGCCTCCGGATAATTCGGAGGGAAACTGGTCATAGGTGTGCTCCAGTTCCACGAAGCGCAGCGACTCACGCACGCGCCGCTCGGCCTCGCCATCGGAGACCTCTGGCATGCGCTCGAAGGCATAGCCCACGTTTTCGCCGATGGTGAGCGAGTCAAATAGCGCGCCCTCCTGAAAGACCATGCCGATGTTGCGGCGCGCAGGAAATAACTCTTCCTCGCTCAGATGCGTGATGTCCTGACCCAGCACGCGAATCGCGCCGGCATCAGCTTCGAGCAGGCCTATGGCCAGCTTCAGCATCACGGATTTTCCCGCGCCAGCTGTACCCAATATGATCTTTGTCTCGCCCGGATCGAGTCCGAAGCTGACATCGCGCAGCACTGGATCGCCACCGAATCCAATGGTTACGGCGTCAAACGTGATCACCGCATCTTGCGAATTGGTCACCTGTTCGCTCATCGTTTCACAACGCCCTCATCACGAGCACAGCGAGGGAGAGGCTTTTGCTGCTGTGCGGAAACTGAAAACAGGTCCCTCGCTGTGCCCGGGATGGCGACTATCCAATAAAGCCTGCTACTCCAGCGTCACCAGCAGAAGTTTGGTGATAAAGAAATCGCTGATCAGGATCATCACCGAGGCCGCCACCACGGCCTGTGTGGTCGAGCGGCCCACGCCTTCCGTACCACCGCGCGTGCGTAACCCGTAGTGGCAGCCCACCAGCGCCACGATAAAGGCAAAGATGAAAGGCTTGATCAGTCCCTGAAACATATCTTCGAACTCCAGCGCGTTTATGGCGCTCTGCCAGTACTGCTGCGGATTCAGGCGCAGCATGAATAAAGAAGTCGCGAAGCCACCGAGCAGTCCCATGAAATCGGAGACGATGGTTAGCATCGGCAGCATGATGACGGTGGCCAGCAGGCGCGGGGTAACCAGCTTGCGGCCCGGGTCGGTGCCCAGCGCGCGCATGGCGTCAATCTGCTCACTCACCTTCATTGACCCCAGCTCGGAGGCGATGCCCGAGCTGTTCCGCCCGGCGACCATTAGCGAAGTCAGCACCGGGCCCAGCTCGCGCACCAAGCTCAACATGACCAACTGCCCCGTGATGGACGTTTCGCCAAAAGTACTCAGTGTGTTGGACATTTGCAGCGCTAGTACGGCGCCCGTGAAAAAGCCGGTGAGAATAACGATGGGCAGCGACCCGAAGCCGATGCGGTCCATCTGCGTAATGACGTCGTCAAAGTAGTGCGGCGGGCGGAAAATATTTTGAATGGCGCGCATGGAAAGGACTGTAAAGTCCTGGACGGCCATCACTCCTTGCTTGGCATACTCGTTCAGTAGATTCAATTCGGTTCAGGCTCCCCGTCTGGTGGCTGTCCTGATGCCCAACGTAATAACCCAACATAAAGCAATGCAACGCTGCTGGTGAATCAAATGAAGCTGGTGCGCGGCAAATCGTCAATTGACTCTTCGGCCCAGGATCGCCGCATCTGCAGTTCGTGAATGCGCCAGTGGCCCTCTTCGCGGATTAACTGGTAGCGCACCGGATAGCGCTGTCCGCGATAATCCTCCACCAGTCCCCACAGCACTGCCGACTGGCTGCGCAGTATGCGGCTCCAGATGTGCATGTTTTGCGCCCGCGAGAATTCCTCGTGGCGACCCACCCATGCCTGGAACATCGGCAGACTGTTATCCGCGCGGTAGTCGGCGGAGAACAGTTGATACGCCTCGTCAATGCGTCCGTCACGAATGGCCTCGGCCTGCTGTTCCACAACGCGAATCGCCGCCGCCGTCCCGATCCAAGAATAAATGAGAAACCCCGCTGTAAGGATCACCGATAGTGCCAGGGCAGTCCGAAGGACCTTCCATGCCCTGCGGACACGGACGGCTTGCAATCGCCTGCGTTGCCTTGCCGGCGAAGCTGTTCCCGAACACACTGCGACCGTTTCCGGAGCAATACCCAGACCTCCGTTACTGGCTGGGGGATCGCTCACCGTCTCCGGGATAGTGGAAATTTCATCTGGCATGGCTTTTGTTTCGCCTACTTGTCCTTCCAGACGGGCTTGCGTTTTTCCACTGCGGCGCGCAACCCTTCCTGGGCGTCGGACAGATCCATCAACTGATTCAGATAAATATCAGCGGACCGGCGCAGCGCCTGATTGATGGGAACTCCGATGGTCTCATAGAGAACTTTTTTGGCCATTTCCAGCACAGGCGCGCTCTGCTCGGTGATCTTGACGAGCACCTTGGTGACTTCCGCGTCGAGCTGATCCTCCGGCACCAGCCGGTTGACCAATCCCAGCCGCGCCGCTTCCTGCGCGCTGAGCGGCTCGCCGGTGAGGATCATTTCCAGCGCGCGCTTATGTCCTATGGCGTGCGGCAGAATCACCGAGGCCAGCGGAGGGTAGACGCCGATCTTGATCTCCGGCTGTGCGAAACGCGCTTTGGGCGTGGCCACAATCATATCGGCCAGCGCCGCCAGCTCGCAGCCCGCGCCGATGGCCGGTCCGTTGACCACGGCGACCACGGGCTTGGAAATATCCATCATGGCGTTGAACACGTTCTGGAAGGCTTCCAGCGTCTGATAGGCACGCTCGGGCCGGGAGTCCTCCACGGCCATCCCGGCCGAGAACGCCGTACAGTCCTTTGCGGCCTGAATCACCAGTGCGCGCACCGTGGACTGCTCCGAGAGGCTCCCAATGGCGCGCCCGATTTCGTCCATCATATCGTAGGTGAGAACATTGTACGGCGGGCGCTTCATCGTCAGCCAGGCGACGTTGGCCTTAAAGTCGATGGTGATATGCTGCAGTGGGCGATTCTTGCGCTCCGAGTCGCCGGTGGTGAATACAAATTCGGATTCACCAGTCGCAGGCGTCTCCGGTTCAGTTACCGGTTCTGGTTCGATCTCTGCCATCGCAACCTCCTCGCAAGCCAGCTCGTCGTTATGCCGTCATCTCCACAGCCATCGCTACGCCCATCCCGCCGCTGACGCATAGCGTAGCCAATCCACGCTCCCCGCCATGCTGACGCAACGCGTGCAACAGCGTAACCAACACGCGCGTGCCGCTGCATCCAATCGGATGGCCCAGCGAGATCGCGCCGCCATGAACATTCAGCTTTTTACGGTCGAACTTCAACTCGCGGTCGCAGGCCAGCACCTGAGCGGCGAAAGCCTCGTTCAACTCGATCAGCGCGAAGTCTTCCATCTTCCAGTCAATCCGCCCGAGCAGCTTGCGCACCGCCGGAACCGGTCCTATGCCCATGATGGAAGGATCGACGCCTACTGAGGTGAAGCCTACGATGCGCGCCATCGGCTTTAATCCCCACTCCTTCAGCTTGCGCTCCGAGACCAACACGGTGGCCGCTGCACCGTCTGTGATTCCGCTCGAATTACCCGCTGTTACCGTGCCGGTCTTTGAAAATACAGTTGGCAACTTGGTCATCGACTCAATGGTCGCACCCATGCGCACATGCTCGTCCAGCTCGTGCATGCGCGTGGACTTCTTTTCCTTTATCTCTATCGGCACGATCTCGCTCCTAAACCACCCATTTTTCGTGGCCGCCTCGGCGCGATTCTGGCTGGAGAGCGCGTACTCGTCCTGCTCCTGGCGGCTGATGCCGTGCAGTCCGCCGAGCTTCTCCGCGGTCTCGCCCATTAGCATATTCGAAAGCGGATCCTGAAAGCCGTCCTTATACATCGCGTCGGTGACAACTTGATTACCTAGGCGGTAGCCCCAGCGCGCATTTTCGAGCAAGTAGGGCAAGCGGCTCATCGACTCCGTGCCGCCGGCCAGCACGCAATCCAGATTGCCCTGCTGAATCTCCTGGTAGCCCAGCGCGACAGCCAACAGTCCGCTGGCGCACGCCTGATTGACGGTATACGCGGGCGAAGTCTCCGGCACTCCGGCCCGATAGCTGATCTGCCGGGCCACGTTTGGCCCGCCGCCGGCCTGCCGTCCGTTGCCGAAAATCCCCTGCTCGATAAACTCTGGCTTCACGCCCGCGCGCTCAATGGCAGCCTTGGCGGCGATGGTGCCCATGTCCGCCGATGAAAAATCCATCAACGATCCGCCAAATTTCCCAATGGGTGTTCTTACAGCCGAAACTACATAGACAGGTTCCACACGGCCTCCTCAGGCTTGAAGCAACATTTTAGCACACGGCTCCATTACACAGACGAATGCGCCGAGGCTCCTTCTTGACGTTCAGAATTATAAAGTAGCAAGTCAATCAGAGGTGGATCTATGAATCGAATGCGCTGACTACGTGCGTGAGGCGCCCAGAACCAGCGAGAGGAACTCCTCGCGTGTCTGATTCTGGTCGCGGAAAATGCCCAGCATGGCGCTGGTAACGGTCTGCGAGTGTTGCTTTTCGACGCCGCGCATCATCATGCATAAGTGTCGCGCCTCGATTACAACGCCCACGCCCTGCGGGCTGATCTTCTCCTGAATGGTCTCGGCGATCTGGTGCGTCAGCCGCTCCTGAATCTGCAAACGCCGCGCAAACATATCCACCAAGCGTGGAATCTTGCTCAGGCCCACGACCTTCTTGTTTGGCACATATGCCACATGGCATTTGCCAAGAAATGGCAGCATATGGTGCTCGCACAGGCTGAACAACTCGATGTCCTTGACGATGACCATCTCATCGTAAGTTACGCTGAACAGCGCGCCGTTGAGTACACGCTCGGAGCTCATTTGGTAGCCGCTGGTCAGATACCGCAGTGCATTTGCAGCGCGCATAGGCGTATCGCGCAGCCCCTCGCGTGTGGGGTCTTCGCCCAATTCAATTAACATGCGGCGCACCAGCCCGCTTACTGGGTCGGCAGCAGAGGTCTTGCTAGCAGATGATTTCTTTTTAGCAGCCATTAGTCCCCTCACCCGTGTACTCAAAAAAGTTGGAGCTGGTTTCCTCCAGCCGCACACGCTCCAGTCGAGCGTGCCGCGCCGAGGGCAGCTCGCTCCAGCGCTCTCGCACGATGTGATAAATTTGCACGCAGAGGTTTTCCGTGGTGGGTACCAGGTTGGCGAAACCCGGATCGTCATTGAGATTGATTTGATCGAAGCGATTTAGTATCTTGCGCTCGGCGAGGCCGTCCAGCTCAGTCAGGTCCACCACCATGCCCGTTCGTCCATCGACGGGTCCGGCGATTGTGATCTCCACATGGTAGTTGTGGCCATGTCCGCCGGGGTTGTTACACTTGCCGTAGACGAGTGTATTTTCGGCGGCCTCCAGCGCTGGATTGTGCAGCCGGTGCGATGCGGAAAACCAATATCGTCGTGTGAGATGGACCATGCCAATCGTCTCCGGTATCGTTACGCCGCTCCGGGACCGAAGTAATCGGCGAAGAGGTCGGGCGTTTCGTAGAGGCGGATGCGGTGCAACTCGCAGAACTCGAGGCGCGGGACGAGCATCTGCCATATCTCCACGGCAATGTTCTCCGTGGTGGGAATAACGTGTCGGAATACGGGGACTTCTTCGTTGAGGAAGCGATGGTCGAGCACGTCCAGCACTTCGCGATTCAGCACTTCCTTCAGTTGCTTGAGGTCTACTACCATCCCTGAGCGCTCGCTGATGCGTCCGCGCACAGTTACTTCCAGCACATAGTTATGCCCGTGGCCGTGCGGGTTATTGCACTTGCCGTATAGATTCTTGTTTTCCGCGGGCGTCAGCGCGGGGCTGTGATAAAAATGCGAGGCGGAAAACTCAGCCCGCCGGGTGAGATACACGGTGGGTTGTGAGGCACTATTGTTGCTGAGGACGGGACTGGGCGCGGAACTCGAAGTGTTCTCTGGCATGAACCTCACTATCGGCCTCCGCTTGAATATCGACGGCCCTTCCAGCTTACACCTAAATTCCGAGAATACCGCCAATAGGAGTTTATGAGCAACAGGAAAACAATTGCCGCGCCGGGTGGATAGTACACGCTCCAACGTGGACGCGCGACAAGCCGTAGCGCTGCGGCGCACAATGCTCGGGTGTCGCGCCCGAGCAGTAAGAATAGGTTCTTGGTCCAGCCCTCCCACATATCTCCGAAGCGGAGGTACATGCGCGTACTCACAACGCCGCGCCCCGATCCAAACCATATTCGATAGCCTGCCTGCTTCACGCGCTTTGCCAGCGCCACATCTTCGAGCAGTTCGCCGCGAATTGCCTCATGCCCGCCCACGGCATCGTATGTTGCACGACGAATCAAAATATATTGGCCGTTGGCGGCGGCGTGCGCGTCGGCGGGGTCATTCACGCGGTCGAAGCTGTAGAGCTGCGCCAACTGATCATAGATGATGGGGATGACGGCCTTCTCCCACCACGTCTCGGTAATCTGCTCCGGTGAAAATGAAAGCTGATGCAGGCCCTCGCGCTCCGCCCGCTCGATGATGGTGGATATCTTACCTGGCGCGTGGCGCGTGTCGGAGTCGGTGAACAGTAGCCACTCGCCGCGTGCGTGCTGCACGGCGATATGCAGCGCATGATTCTTGCCAAGCCATTCAGCCGGCAATGGCGGCACGCGGATCAAGAGAACGTGGGAATGCCGCGCGGCTATACTTTCAACGATTCGTGCCGTCCCATCCTCAGAGGAATCGTCAGCAACAATAATTTCAATGGAGTCGCCTTGCACGGAGTCCTGTGCCAGCAGCGACTCGATGCACGCGGCGATATTCTCCTGCTCATTGCGCGCAGGAATCAGGACGCTTACGCGCTGGTTGTGGGTGGCGCCGGAAAGAGTCATCTACACTGCCTCAGCCTGCGCTGCCAAAAATCCGCTATCATAGAGGGGGTATGCTTCATCGTAAAATGTTTTTGGGCAGGAGACCGACACAGCCATGACCGCGCGCGGAGAGACCATCGCCAAACTCGTGCTGGTGGGTTTTGTCACCTTCTTCGTCCTGTTCTTTTCCACGCCGCGCGGCCAGTTCAAGATGCTGGCGCTGGGCGATATCGCGCCCAACTTCACACTGCGCAATGAAGAAGGCAAGGTGGTTGCGCTGGCGGATTTTCGCGGCAAGATCGTCGTGCTCAATTACTGGGCTACCTGGTGCCCGCCCTGCATCGAGGAGATGCCCTCGCTGAACCGGCTCGCTGACCGCTATCGCGACAAGGATCTGGTGGTGCTCGGCGTGAGTCTTGACGAGGACGCGGACGCCTACAAGGACTTCCTCGCCAAGAATCAAATTTCTTTCCTCACCCTGCGCAATCCCGCGCGCGCCGTCAGCGAGCAGTACGGAACGTATAAACTTCCCGAGACCTACGTCATCAGCCGACAGGGCCGCTTGCTAAAAAAATACATCGGTCCGAAGGAATGGGACGGCGCGGAAATCGCCGCGGAGTTCAACGCCTTCCTGGCCGCGCCGTAATCGTGCCCCGCGCGTCACAGAGCCGCGCGCGCCAGCAAGCGGACCCGACGAAAGTCACGCCACGGCTCGTGTAATTTCCAACACCCAACCTCCCGCGTCCGTCCGAGCAGTAAAATTGTTCCTCCGGCAAAGGTGTCCGCTCGCTTGCGCGCGCGGCTCTGTGACGCGCTTCACAACTCCACACGGCGCAGGCGCAGCGCATTCGTAATCACCGACACGGAGCTGAACGTCATCGCCGCGCTAGCGATGATGGGACTCAGCAATATCCCGGAGAACGGATACAGAACGCCTGCGGCGATGGGCACGCCCAGCGCATTATAAATAAACGCGAAGAAGAGATTCTGCCGGATATTGCGCATGGTGGCCCGACTCAGCCGTCGCGCGCGGAGGATGGCGCGCAGATCGCCATTCACGAGAGTGATTCCCGCGGACTCCATCGCGACATCCGTTCCGGAGCCCATGGCGATGCCCACGGTGGCCTGCGCCAGCGCAGGTGCATCGTTAATCCCGTCGCCGGCCATGGCGACCACGCGGCCCAACTTTTGCAGGCGTTGAACTTCTGCCAACTTCTGCTCAGGCAGCATCTCTGATAGCACTTCGGTGATACCCAGTTTGCCCGCCACCACGGCTGCGGCGTCCTGGCTGTCTCCCGTGATCATCACCACGCGGATGCCATCTTCGTGCAACATGCGTACGGCCTCCGGAGTGGTGGCCTTGATGGGATCGGCCACTCCCAGCGCGGCGGCCAGCGTGCCATCCACTGCGAGATAAACAATGGTTTGGCCATCGCGCTTCATTCGGCCAACCTCTGTGGGGAGATACAACGTGTCAACGCCCGCCTCCGCCAGAAACGTGAGCCGTCCGATGGCGACGATGTGGCCGTTCACTTCGCCAATTACGCCTCTGCCGGTAACGGATTGGAAGCCACTCACCGCAGTAAGTTCCGCGCCCCGCTCCAGTGCTTCACGCACAATCGCCGCTGCGAGCGGGTGCTCGCTGGCGCGCTCCAGACTGGCGGCCAATGAGAGCGCGCCGTCCTCCGTCCAACCTTTGTCTAGCCAGCTCTGCATGACGGCAACACTGGTTAGGCGCGGCTTGCCTTCGGTCAGTGTGCCGGTCTTGTCCACCACCAGCGTGTTGATTTTTTCAAGCTGCTCCAGCGCCTCGGCGTTCTTGATGAGCACGCCAGCTATCGCGCCGCGTCCCGTGCCCACCATAATCGACATCGGCGTGGCCAACCCCAGCGCGCATGGGCAAGCAATAATCAGCACCGCGACGGCGTTCACCAGCGCGTAGGCCAGGCGCGGCTCGGGGCCGAACAGCGCCCACGCCACGAACGACAGCACCGCGGAAAACACCACGATTGGGACAAACCAGGAGGCTACCACATCGGCCAACCGCTGAATCGGCGCGCGCGTGCGCTGCGCCTCGCTGACCATTTGCACGATGCGCGCCAGCATCGTCTCGCGACCTACTTTCTCGGCGCGCATCTCGAGGCTGCCCGTGCCATTCACCGTGCCGCCGATGAGGCGCGAGCCAAGCTCCTTTTCGACTGGAATCGGCTCACCGGAGATCATCGACTCATCCACCGAGCTGGCGCCATGCAGCACGACGCCGTCGACGGGCACGCGCTCGCCGGGACGCACACGCAGGCGGAAGCCCGGCTCGACGCGGTCGAGCGCGAGATCATGTTCGCTGTCGTCCGGCAGAATGTGGCGCGCCGTTTTGGGCGCGAGGCCGAGCAGTGCTTTAATCGCGCTGGACGTCCGGCTGCGCGCGCGCAGCTCCAGCACCTGGCCGAGCAGGACCAGCGTGGTGATGATCGCCGCGGCTTCAAAATACACTTCGACGTGGCCCGGCATGTGCTGGAACGCCGGTGGAAACACTCCGGGCAGGAGCGTGGCAACGATGCTGTAGAGAAACGCGGTGCCGGTCCCGATGGCGATCAGCGTGAACATGTTGGGGCTGCGGTTGATGATGGAGGCCCAGCCGCGCTCGAAGAACGGCCAGCCCGCCCACAGGACGACGGGGGTGGCGAGGATTAGCTCCACCCAGTTCAGCCCTCCAATGGAAAACATCCGGCTGACTAGATCGCCCGGCAGGTGCTTGCCCATAGCGAGGGCCATCACCGGCAGCGAGAGAGCGAACGAAATCCAGAAGCGCCGCGTCATGTCGGTCAATTCCGGATTGCTTTCATCGAGCGTAAACGCGACCGGCTCCAGCGCCATGCCGCACTTCGGGCAGGGGACGAACGATGTCTCGCGGACCTCCGGATGCATCGGGCAGGTGAGCACGGGCGCGGTGCCGCCGCGTGATTTCATCTGCTCCATCATGCCGGCCATCTGTGCTTCCATGGCCTGCATGGGATCGTAGCCGGGCGCGAGGTATTGCTCCGGGTCGGCGGCGAAGCGCTCGGCGCACATGGGATTGCAGAAATAATATGTCGTGCCGTGATGGTCGAGCGTGCCGGCGGCGTCCTCCGGCTTCACGTCCATCCAGCATACGGGGTCTTTGGCCATGCGGCTCCAAGCGTGGTGATTCCTTCGTCGAGATGCTTGCCCTGCAATTATAATAGACGCGGAGACACATTCCGAGGATTCAAGAATCAGTTGAGATACAATCTGCCGGAAGAATCGGTTCGGAAAACGAGGGGAACAGACAATCATGCGCGTCGAGCTTTCACGGTTCCGAATCCGGCCTGACAAATCCGCTCGCGTCGACGAATGGCTTAAAATGCTCAATGACAGAATGGAAGAGGTCGTGCCCATGCTCGACCGCGAAGAGATGAAGCTCGAAGTGATCTTTCGAGAATTGATTGACGGACAAGAGTACCTCTCCTGGTTTTCCGTGCAAGGGGACGAGGGAAAGTCCGCGAACGCGGATGAGGATTATGAAGTGGGTCACTTACACACCCAGTTTGGCGAAGAATGCATGGACCACCAATACGCCAGGCGCGACGGCCAGCCGCAGGTGATTATGGTGCCTCGTGGAGTTGCGGAATCCATGCAGTGGGAGAACCCGCCGGCGTCGGCGGTGGAATTCCAGCGGCGCGAAATCATCATACGAAGAAATGCCCCGAGCCGTTCCGAGAAGAAGGCCTTATGACTTCTGTCGTAGCCGCTTTCAACTACCAGGGAACGCTGGGTATCACGCAGACGCAGAACCTCGGCGAGTCCTACACGCAGTTGGGCGTGCGCCGCATCAGTGTGGACGAGGCTGCGCGCACCGTGTCCGTCGAATACGATGCCACGCGCATGGACCAGCGCGGCGTAGCCGCGTTGCTACGCCGGCTCGGCGTGCCCATTGACGGTTCCCTAATTACCTAGCCGACATGGATTCACAACGTTTAGCATTGTGATGCAGCGTCCAACTCAGCCTCGCGCCGATGATCAGCTCAAGATGAATGCGGAGAAGCGTGTGCTGCGATTTTTGTGTCAGGCCGCGGCGGACGCGGTGGCGCGCGCCGAGGTGATGGAGCGGCTGCGCCAATACCGTTTCGCGTCGGTGCCGCATCAGGTGCTGTTTGATTGTTTGAAGGCGCTGCCGGCGGCGCGGCCCGAGCTAGTGGAGGCATTGCTTCCGGCGCGGCTGGTGCGGGCCGGGTTTCCTGATTTTGATCTGGAGCCGTTCCTGCGGCCTAGTGGGATGAGCGCCGCGCAGGCCCGCGTGCTGTGCCAGCGCATGGCGGGCGGGGCGGGCGAGTAAAGCAACGGCAGGTCCCTCGCTCCGCTCGGGATGACAGCTTCTTGAAAATGTAGCCACGGCACGATTTTGGTGCCGTGGGATTTTCGATTGCACGAGAGGAACAACCGTAATGTCCATTTGGAGTTTTCTGGGATTAGACCCGAAGAAGGTGGGCGGCGCGAACTCCGCGGCAAAGGCCGAGACGGAGACGGTGCGCAAGATCGTCGCGGAGATGGATGGCATGGAGCCAGAGCAGGCGCGTTTCCTCGCCGCTTTCGCCTATCTGCTGACGCGCGTGGCGCATGCCGACCATCAGATCAGCGCGGAAGAGGCGGCGATGATCGAGCGCATTGTGAGAGAGCGCGGCAACTTCAGCGAGGCGCAGGCCGTGCTGGTGGCGCAGATCGCCAAGTCGCAGAATCTGCTCTTCAGCGGGACGGAAAACTTTCTGGTCGCCCGCGAGTTCACGCGCATGGCCACTCTCGATCAGAAGCTGCATCTCATCGACTGCCTCTACGCGGTATGCGGCGTGGACCGCAGCATCTCCGTGGTGGAGGACAACGAGATCAATAAAATCGCCAACGAGCTGAAACTGGATCACGCCGACTTCATCAGTGTGCGCCTGCGCCACCGCGAGCACCTGGCGGTCCTGAAGAAGTAGCGTTGGTAGCAGGCAGCGGATCAGTTTGACGTTAGGGCGCTACTCTCGTCGTGCCGTTGCAGGCTGCATCATAAGGCGGTATTAGCCCCTGAGGTGCGTCCCGCAGTGATTAAGACCGCTTTCGACATCCGGTGTTATGGCACGGTTGAAACCGGACCCTGACGATTTGCAATTCAGAAATCAACCCACCACTCCCACTCAGATGCGCGAGTGGATCGCTGCCAATTGGAGCGTCAAAAGCAGTGTGCTATACTGAAAGTTCGCGCGCCGAAGCAGTGACAACGCAATCAGCGGCGCGGCGATTAAGCTGGGGCCGTAGTTCAGTTGGTTAGAACGCCTGCCTGTCACGCAGGAGGTCGCGAGTTCGAGTCTCGTCGGCCCCGCCATTCTTCTCCTCGACACTTGTTTTTTTCAAACGCGATTTAACAATTATTAACACGTTCGAGATCGTTCCGTTGGATTGACGCCACTCGTGTCATAATCAAGCATCCCCGGAAAATCAAGTTTCCTGACTAGGCATCCTTTGATGAAGCTTCGTGTGTGGTTTTGCAACCGGTATCATAAAAAAACGGCACCGCGTAGAGACGAACTCGGACTCTATGTTCGGTGTCTCGATTGCGGACGCCGCATCCCATGGGAAGACCCTTCATTGGCTGACCGCTCCAATGCCCAACAGAATTAGAGAACACTCCGACGGTGCACATCCTCTTCTTTGGTCATTTCACATGTGGCCTATAGTGGGCCCTTGGTAGCCAGGGCAAAAGCGCAAAAAAAACGGGGAGGGTCTGCCCTTGGGCATTCCCTCCCCGCATGAAATAGCTGGTGGTTAAAGTTTAGAAGATCACCTTCACGCCGAATTGCAACTGACGTGAGTTGGTGCGCGTGGTGTCGATGCGGGCAGCGCCGGGCTGCAGCCTGCGAGTATAGGGATCCGCCAGATCGGCTGCCAGACTGGCACTCCGCGGCCGAGCGAAGATCGAGGTGACGGGGTCATCAAAGTTCGGACGGTTGAGGATGTTGTAGAGCTCCGTCCGGAGCTGTAGGTTCCCCGCCTCACCGAGGAACGCCAGCTTGGTGTTCTTCGTAAAGGTAACGTCCAGATTGATAACGCCGGGGGAGATCAGCGTATTGCTCCCCAGATTGCCCTGGAAGAATCCGTGCTGCGGTCCATCGATTTGAAGTGGAACGGAGAACTGCCGGATGTCAAAGTACGCTTCCGGGTCTCTGCCATTCTTCAATACAGGATTATTGTTCCCGCCGGGAATCAAATTCAGCGTGGGGCCGTCGACATTGACGGGCGGGACGCCGGTAGCAGCGGCGCCGCCGATGATTGGGTTCGGGCTCGGCAACTGCGAGGTGACCACCAATGGAGAGCCGGTATTCATTCGCATAAGTCCGCCAAGAGTCCAGCCCCCCAGCAGAGCCCCTGCCGGTCCGGTAAGGTTCTTTCCCGGCAGATCATAGACGAGGTTGGTGGAGAAATTGTGGCGGAAATCAAAGGCGGCCAAAGCATTGAGTTTGGTGTCGCGGTAACCGCGAATCGCACCCTGGAAGTCATTGCTGCCGGTCCAGTTGCTTCCTGTGTCAGTGGTCCTCGAGAAGGTGTAGGCGGTATTAAGCTGCAGCCCGCCGCTAAATCGCTTGGTGATGTTCATCCGAACGGCGTGGTAATCGGAGGTTCCGTCGGTATAGGCCCAGCGGAAGAAACTCCACGACTTGCTCGGGTACGGCAGGTAAGTCGCGATAAACCGACGGTCGCTCCCGTTATATTGCCGGTTTTCGGCGAGGGTGGCGATGATCTGCAACGGCCCGCGCTGCAGATGGACGCCGCGCGTGCCGGTGTATCCCACTTGCACCGAGAGATCCTTTATGACTTCATGCTCAATATCGGTGCTCCACTTGTAGACGGTGGGTTGTTCGGGATTCCACTGGAACCCATCCGCGCGCGCGAGGCCTCCGCCCTGTTGAACATAGGGCTGCGTGAAAAATGTGTTGGGAAAGTCGATGGGTACAGTTAGCCCCGTCGTCTGCTGCAAGGGAGCTTTATCGAGAAATACGTTGGTGAAGAACGGAGGAACACGGACGCCCCAGGTAAGCAGGTTGGAGGGCAGAATCATGCTATGAAATACGCCGACTCCCGCGCGGAGCGAAGTCTTCCCGGTGCCAAATACGTCATAGGCGAACCCGACTCTGGGCGCGAAGTTCTTTAGCGAAGGATTCAAATACCAAGGGCCGCCAACGCTGACATCCTTCTCAGTGAAGGAGTACAGGAAATGTTCACGCAGGTCGCGGATGTTGGCGATCTTCCCGTTTACCTCGGTGGGTGTGGTGGTGAACTCATAGCGGATGCCGAGATTCACGGTCAGCCGGTTGCTCACATGGATATCATCCTGGAAGTACAGGCCGTTCAGGTTCTGGCGATACCCGCGAATAGTGTCCGATCCGGGCCTCAGGAACGTGGCCTGATCCGCATTGCCGGCGAAGAAGGCCGCAATGCTGGGGAAGCTCCACGTGCCGAAACCACGGGCTTCCGAGCGCTGGTTCACCTGGAAGCGATCGAAGTGGAAGCCAAACTTGATGGCGTGCGCGCCATTGGAGAGAGTGAAGTCCTGCTTGATCTGATAGTCGTTCTGCACGTTGCGCTTCGGGTTGGTGGACCCGCCGCCCCAGGACGTGAGCCCGGTAACGCTGATGCTGCCAAAACCGTCGGTGAGATCCGAGAAGGTCGTCCGGGGGAAAACTGCGCCCTCAATCGCGAAATCTTTTATGGCGATATCGGTGCGGTTGAACGCCGCCATGGTCTTGCTGATGAAGGTGGGGGAAAAAATATGCACATGCTCGACGTTGGCAAAGCGCGACCGGGTGCTCCACAACTCGCCCGTCACCAAACTATTCGGGTTGATCTGGTCGGTATTGTCGTAGGAATATCTTCCGGCAATGGAATCCGTGTCGGAGAAGCGATGATCGACTTTGCCCGTCAAATATTTGTGGTCCGTATCCCGATCCCGGCCATCGGCATAGTTTCCCACATCGCCAGTTATCGCGCCGTTGGGGAGCGGGTACGCATCCAGGAATGGTCTTACTGCAGGGATGATCGTGGTTGGACCCGCCACCAAGATTCCAGCCCGTGCATTGGGACTCGGAACGTTAAATGACTTGGTCTGGCCGAGGTTTTCCTTCAGCGCTTCATAATTGCCGAAGAAGAAAGTTCGGTCCTGAACGATCGGCCCGCCCAAAGCGAAGCCGTACTGATTGCGCCGAAACTCAGGCTTCACCCCGCCGCCGCGGGCGTTATCCTCCCACTTGGAGGCGTCGAGATTGTCATTGCGAAGAAACTCGAACACCGAGCCGTGAAACTGATTGGTGCCGGACTTGGTGATGGCGCTGATGACGCCGCCGGTGTGGCGACCGTACTCAGTGTCATAGGCATTGGTGATGACGCGAAATTCACGGACCGCTTCCACGCCGGCGATCGAGCCATCGGCGCTGCCCGCCGCGCCGGCGGCATCATTGATGTTGGCGCCGTCGAGCATGAAGCTGTTCTCGGTATAGCGCGTGCCGGAGATGGCCAGCTTCTTGCCGAAGCCCTTGGTGGCGCTGGAGTCGGCGGTCTCGACGAAGATGGCTCCGCCGACCATGGGGACCAGGTCGAGGAAGCTGCGGTTATTGAGCGGAATTTCGCGCATCAGCGTGGGGTCCACCACGCGGCTGACCACGGCGTTGGTGGTCTCGATCAGCGGCGCATCGGCGGTGATGGTAACCGACTCGGCGACATTGCCGACGGCCATGGTGAAAGCCAGGTTGGCTTCCTGGCCTACGCTGAGCGTAACGCCCTTGCGTACTTCAGACTGGAAACCGGTCAACTCCACCTTGATCTCGTAAGCACCGGGCTGTAACGCAGCCACGCGATACTCGCCGCGCGCGCCGGTTACTGAACTGCGCACGGTTCCTGTCTCTACATTGGTAATGGTAATGTTGGCGCCCGGCAGCACCGCCGAGCTTTGGTCCTGCACCACACCGAGTATGGTCGCGGAACTGCCTTGGCCGTGCAGCAGAGTGCCGGCGGCGAAAGCGATGAACATCATGCAGGCTGCGCCAAGCGCCATCCAGCCGCGCGTTCCTTGATTGTTTTGCATCCGTTTCCTCCGTTGATTCATTCCGCATCGAAGCTGATGCGGAACGGTTGAACATTACTAATCTCTTTGAGCAACTGCCACTACAAAATTGAACTTCCTGAGTGCCTTGCGCAATGCGCGCGGCAACTCCATGCTCACAGCCAATTAGTTCAGGCCGCAGGCAATTAAAATACCGGCATGACTAGCCAGATGAAAAATTGTCTGCTATCACTTGCTTCTTAACCCACGCGTCCGTATATCGTAACTTGCCCAACTAACTTTAGTTTCACCCATTTAACGCCCACGTCCGGTCGCTTGTCAAGCAGGATTTTGGGTCCTGATTGGCAAGTTTGAGTCAGCCAGGCCGCGGCTCGGTTGGTTAAACCGCGGGCTTTTGCAAAAGCAGGAAGAGCGTCCCGCCGCGCCCGCGCGAGGCGTTCCACATTGCGCTGCTTAGCGCCGGCGCCGCCAGCCCCGTGGCCAGCGCCAGCCGCGCCAGCGAGGGGGCCGCCGTCATGGGTTGGGCACCCTTCAGCACTTCGTAGAGGCCGTTGTTATCGCTGATGCCGCTGTTGAGCCAGCTTTGCAGCGTGCCGAACCAGTCGTATTCAAAGGAGAGGGTGCTGGTCCCGGTCACGCGGAAACCCTGTTGCTCCACCAAACGACTGAGCGTAGCCGGGCGGAAGTGCCAGAAATGGCGCGGCAGGTCCAAGTGAAACCAATGCGCGCCGGAGGCCTCGGCCTGCGCTCCGCCGTAGTTGGGGACGGCGAGCGAAAACCATCCGCCGGGGGCCAGGATGCGATAGACCTCGGCCAGCGTGCGTGCGGGGTCGGCCAGATGTTCCAGGACGTGCCAGAGGATGACGAGTTGGAAATGTCCGTCCGGGAAGCCACAGTCAAACAAGTCTTTGTAATGCATGTGCGGATAAGGTTCGCCATGCGGAAAGTCGCGCTCGACGCCGAAGGCTTCCAGGCCCTCGGCGCGCGCCAGCCGCACCATGGTGCCGCGCCCGCAGCCGATGTCCAGCATGCGCTGGCTTGCGGTCAGAAGGGGCCGCAGTCGCCGCCACTTGAACACCGTCAGTTGACGGATGGCCGCTTCCAGCACGGAAGAGAACTTCTTGCGACCTTCGCCGTAGTAGCTCTGGTCGTAATAGGAAGCCAGCTCCGTATCCGTGGGCAGCGGGTGCAGGAACACCAATCCGCACGCGCCGCAATCATAGAGATGAAAGGGCGGCGGCGCGGGAGGCCGCGTGAACGGGCCCGGCGCGGAGCACAGCGGACAGCGCGACGGTGTCCTAGAGGAACTGTTTGTAACGATGGATGCCTGTGCGATGGACAAAGTATCTGATGATGGTATTCAGGATTCCAAGGCCATAAATACAGCCTTGGCCGAACCGGACCGAGGAGCAATCAAAACTATAGCGCGTGGTAACGGGAATCTCCTTGAAGCGCAGCCCCTTCAGATGCATCTGCACGATGATCTCGTTGTCGAAGACGAAATTATCCGAGTTGGCCTCGAAGTTCACCATCTCCAGCGCGTGGCGGCTAAAGGAGCGATATCCCGAGTGAAACTCCGTGAAGCGCGTGCCCAGGGCGAGATTCTCAATGCCGGTAAGAAACTTGTTGGCGACGTATTTCCACAGGGGCATCCCGCCGGCCAGCGGATCGCCCATCATGCGCGAAGCCATCACCACGTCGGCTTCACCGGCGCGTAGAGGCGCGACCAGCTCGGGTACGATGGTCGGATCGTACTGATAATCCGGGTGCAGCATCACCACATAGTCCGCGCCACGCGCCAGCGCATTGGTGTAGCAGGTCTTCTGATTACCGCCGTAGCCGCGATTCTTGCGATGGCGGATGGCATGGATGGAAAGCGACTTGGCCAGATCAAATGTGTTGTCAGAGCTGGCGTCGTCCACCAGAATGATTTCGTCGTAACTGTTCGCTGGAATCTGGGAGTAGGTTTTCTCGAGCGTCCGCGCCGCATTATACGCGGGCATAACCACGATGGTCCTGCCTCCTGCGGGCTGCGGCGCAATGGCACTGGAGGCGACGCCGGGCGCGGCGGTGGAAGTCGAATTGGTGGCCGGTGAAGTCATGGTTTCCATCATGGTTATCGCACGCTGCTCCGCGATGATTTTATCATTAACTCACCGGGGGATCGCCCATGCCATGCCCGGTCCGGAAAGTCCCTAATCTAGCACGTTTGCGTTCCAGATGATAAAGCTGGTGTCTCGCGGGGCTAGTGGCATGCGGTCGGGTAAATGACTACCAACAGTTCCCGTTGCCCGGCGACTCGTTCGGCGATAGAATTGGACTATCATTACAAGGCGGCATAACAAGGCAGCCTTACAATGTTGCCTAAGAAGGCGGCTGGCACGTCGGCTGTTGATTCCGCACGGCGCAGCGGATTTTCTATGGGGCAGGAGGACAAACGATGTCTGGTAAGTTGTCCCGGAGTTTGCTCGTTATTGTTTCCGCCATTCTATTGCTTTCTGTTTTTGGCGCAACGTCCCTGCGTGCCGCCGAGGGGTTGACGCCCAAATCGCGCATGGCCATCCTGCGCGGGCTGATCGCGGAATATTGCACGACGCGCGTGGCGCTGCCGCTGGGCGAAAAGGGCGTCGAGCTTTCCACCGCAGGCGAGATCGATCAGGAGAGTCTTACCCGAGAGATGGCGCAGAACGGTTCAGCCGCCCAGCAGAATCAATTGGTGCAGATTACCGCCATCGCCTTCCGCGACAAAGAAATCCTCTTCGAGATCAACGGCGGCGGCAAGAAGAAAACCAAGTGGACCGACCGTATCGAAGTGGGCATGGGATCGAACACCACGCCGCTCAGCCGGCAGGACGGCAAGAAGGCTGTCGGGTCGTATATCACAATTGATTTTAATGGAAAGCTCCCCGACCTGACCGTGGACGAGCTGAAGGCCATGCTCAACACGGTGCTCGACTTCACTCCCGTCAATCCCATGCAGTCGATGAACGTTGTGGTGCCGGAGGAATTCAAGGAAGCCGTGGAGGCAAAGAAGGCCGAGGTAGGCATGTCCATGGACGTAGTTCGATTGTCCATGGGGCCACCCGATCAAAAGGTGCGTGAGACCAAGGACGGCGTCGAGCAGGAAGACTGGATCTACGGCAAGCCGCCGCTTAGGATGATCTTTGTAACCTTTGAAGATGATGTGGTGGTGAAAGTGGAGGAGATGCAGGGCGGCGTGCATGGCAGCATACAGGACTACCCGAAACAGCCGCCGCGTTAGCGCCGTGTAGCGGCGCGATGGCCTTGCCGATTCACTGGCGCATTAACCAAGGACCATCAGCCAAGGACCAGCAGCGAATGCACATTCTCATTGAATACTGCTCGAAGTGAAACTACGAACCTACAGCCGTCAGTTTGACGCAGAAAATCCTGGTGGAGTTCAAGCAGCGCATCTCGCAGCTCGAGCTGAAACCCTTCAGCGACGGGCGCTTCGAAGTATTCGTCAACTCGCAGAAAATTTTCTCGAAGCTCGCCGAGCATCGCTTCCCGGAAGCGAGCGACATCATCGCCGAGTTGAAGACTCACAAGTAATCATGTCCACTCTGCCGCTGCGTCGCTTCCTGCTGTGGCTGGCGTGCTGCACCGCGCTTATCACTGGTGGGGTCGCCAACCTCACCGCTGCTCCCATCGAGGTTCCCCCGCCAGTCCTCTCCGGGTTTGAATTACTTCGCAATGGCCATTACTCGAAAGCGCTGGAGGCGGCCCGCCATCTCGCAGGCGAATTCCCCGCGCACCCGCTGCCGCCACTGCTGGAGGCCCAGGCTCACTTCGATCTCATCTTCTGCCAGACCGGGCACATCAATGCAAAAGAACTCTGGCATTTCTCCGAAACTCCCGACAGCCCTCTGAATCAACCGTTCGCGCGCGCCGTGGACAAGGTGTTCGAGCTCAGCGCGCAAATGAAACGGAGTCCGGAGACTTCCGCTGAGGCGCTCTTCTATGAGGGGACCGCGCACGGTTTCCGCGCGAGATTGCATACGCTACGCGAGCAGATGTTGCCCTCGGGCCGGGAGGGTAAGCAGATGCGCGAGGCGCTGCTCAAGGCCGTCGCGCTCGATCCGACGCTGGCTCACGATGCCGGCGTTGGCCTCGGCATTTATGACTACTACGCCGACTCGCTCTCGCCGCTCATCAAGTTTTTCAGGTTTTTCTTGTTCATCCCCGGCGGCAACATGGAACGCGGTATCGCGCAGCTCCACGCCGCGGCGGATACCGGCAATCTGTTCAGTCCGGAAGCGCGCTGGGAGCTGGCGCGAATCATCGGCGTCCGGGAGGGGCGCCACGAGGAGGCCGTTAAGCTGCTGGTCCCGCTCGTTCACGCCTATCCCGACAACGCGCTATTCGCGCTGCTCACCGCGCTCGAAGCGGAAGCCATGGGTAATTTGGAGATGGCCCGTGAATACGCACAGCGCGCCTTGGAGGCCTCGGCGCGCATGGACGTCGCCTGCCGACCCAAGCTTGAACCCGCCGCGCTGCAGGCCCTGGATCGCATAATGGCCGCCGCATCCGAGCCGCGCCAGTAGTGGAGCGGACAACATCCCTAGCGAAAGCTTTGCTCAGTTTTACTACGACTCTGACGACGGTCTATAGATACTTCTTGTTCAAGGGCACGATGGTAACGGGCGACCCGACCCAATTGTTGAGCCGCGCTGCGATCAAGTCTTTAAGCTTTTCAAGTTCCGGCGTGTCCACGATGCAGGATGGCATGAACCACCGTGTCTTTCTCGAAGTAATGTGAATGCGAAATGCGCCAGCCTCGGGCTCATCACAAAAAATATCGACACTGAGAGAAACCGCTCCATCACGGAACCAAATAAACCATCCCCAATCTTCCTGGTCGGCTTCAACTTTTGAGTAGGTGGAACGGATCGATGGAAGCAGTTGGTCCGAGACTACATCGCCTCCATAGCAACATTCGTTTATGTAAGCATCTTCATCCTGAACTTTCACCAGCTTAAGAAATGAGATTTCGTAAGGCATGGCCGCCTCCATTCGTTTCTGGAAACGTTTGCGGATGTCAGACCACAACGCTAGAAGAATAGGTATTTGCGCCAACGGGAATCGGTGTTCGCCATCAGGCGCATCAGGTGACGATTGGTGTGCAGATTGTAGGGGCGCGGCTGTTTGAGCAGCTTCATGTGGGCCTGCTCGGGCGTGCGATTGCCTTTGTAATTGTTGCAGAGGTAGCAGCAGGCCACCAGATTTTCCCACGTTGACTTGCCGCTGCGTGAGCGCGGCAGCACATGGTCCAGCGTCAGCGCGGAGGCGGGCAGTGTCTCGGCGCAGTACTGGCAGGTATAGCGGTCGCGGATGAGAATGTTTTTGCGGGACAGCACGCGCGACTGATAGGGAATGCGGTGATACTCAATCAGCCGGATCACAGAAGGCACGCGCAGTGAGCGCGAGGTGGCGCGAATCACGTCGAGGGAAACTTCCTCCGCCATCGCCGCGCCTTTCAGGATCAGCACAATGGCCCGGCGCGCGCCGCAGACATTTACCGGCTCATACGTTGCGTTCAGGACCAGCACGGGTGCTTGTAGCATCGCGACTTTATCCTTGTAGGCCTCGTTGGATTTCTCGCCGTTACTCGTATAGGCGTCCATTGCCGTTCGTGCCGTGGCGCGCATTCGGCAATTATTTCAGCGGACCAGCCTCAGGCCGATTATACAATATCTCTTGCGCCGGGCCGCGCGCGGGCCAGCGTGAGCGCCCGTACCTGCGCCGCGCCCGCTTCACGCAACGCCGCCGCGCAGGCGTCGAGTGTCGCGCCCGTCGTCAGCACATCATCAATCAACAGTATCGACGCACCTTTCACGCGCCCTGGTTCGGGCACCGCAAATGCGCCGCGGACATTCTTCCTGCGCTCGGCTCCGCGCAGTCCCGTCTGCGGAGGGGTGTCGCGCATGCGCACGCAATCCCGGCCGCCGACGCGCACCCCGTTCAGTCGCGAAAGATTCTCGGCCAGCAACTGCGCCTGATTGAAGCCGCGCTTGCGCTGGCGATTGCGGTGCAGGGGCACGGGAAGGATTAAATCAAATTGGATCGGCGATTTGCTGCCAGTCGCGAAACGACCGGAAGCCTCCTGCAGGCAGCGTGCCAGTGGTTTGGCCAGTGGAAACCAGGCATCGTATTTGAAGCGACGGATCAGGTCACCCAGCACGCCGTCATACTCCGCGAAGCTGCGGGCCTGATCAAATGAGTACGATGCGCGGCGGCACAATCCGCACAGCTCCGTGCCGTGCAGGCCCAGCGTGGAACCCAGAAACAGTCCGCAGTGCTCGCACTCCAATCCGTCGTAGGGTTGCACGCGCTCCCAGCAAGGGTGGCAGACAGGAACAGCATCAATGGCGTCCAGTGGTGTATCGCAGACACGGCAGAGAGAAGGAATTAGCAAAGTCGATAGAGGATCGACCAGCGCATGAATCACTGCCCGCAGGCGCGGGAAGCGGGGTTGACGATGCGGAGCAAACGCGATGGGTACCGAGAAGGCGCGACCTCCTGAGTTCCGCCAGCTACTAATCCAACTAGCCGGTCAGCAGGCCCTGCTCCTGCTTTTCCTGGCACTCGATGCAATGCCTCGCCCAAGGTACAGCCTCCAGGCGCTTCGATTGCATCTCGCCTTCGCAGTGGACGCATGTGCCATAGGAGCCGTCCTTCATGCGATTCAGAGCTTCCTGTATTAGCGTCATGATGAAGCGGTCGTCGGTGCTCTTCTTAAACAGGAACTCCTTGTTGTAGGAGTTGGAGGCCTTGTCGGCAACGTCGTTGACGACCTCTCCGTCGGCCTCGCGCCCATCGTGCTCTGTGCGCGAGACGATTGCCTGCAACTGTTCCTTACGCTCAATCAGACGCGTCCTGTACATCTCTAGTTTTCTCTTGTCCATTTAAAGTCGCTTCTAACTGAATCTCCGCCACACGTCAGAGAATTCTCTCGCTTTGAACCTATCATTCAATACTAGCGAACTCGAAACGGGAGTGTCAAGATTTGCTCCGGAAAGGAACAGCGTTGGTGATATGATTTGGCGATGCGCCAGAAATCCAGCCATGGCAACAAAGACCGCGGCGGCAAGATGCCCGTTCCGCCCGCGCCCGTTCATTTGGCGAATGGACCGGTGAGTGAGCCGGTGCGTGAGGAAGACGAGCCGCCGCCGTTCTGCGGGACCTGGCCTCGTCTCTACGCCGCCATCGTCGGATACCTGGCCACGCTTATCACGCTGTTCTACCTATTCACGCGCGCCTACAGGATCACATAATGAGTTGGATCGACTGGTTGGTTCTGCTGGCTTCCCTGGCGGGCATTGTCGGCTACGGTCTATATAAAGGCCGCGGCAGCAATACCGTGCAGGGGTATCTGCTCGCCGACAAGAGCATGCCTTGGTGGGCCATGGGCCTGTCGATCATGGCCACCCAAGCCTCCGCCATTACCTTTATCGGCACCACTGGCCAGGGCTACTCGGACGGCATGCGCTTCGTGCAATTTTACTTCGGCCTGCCTCTGGCCATGATCCTGATCGCGGCGTTTGTCGTCCCCATGTTCCACCGCTCGGGCGTGGTTACCGCCTACGAGTTCATCGAGAACCGCTTCGACGCCAAGACTCGCGTCGCGGCCTGCATCATCTTCCTCATCCAGCGCGGACTCGGCGCGGGCCTCGCGCTCTACGCTCCCGCCGTGGTGCTGTCGGTGATCATGGGCTGGCCGGAGCGCTTCACGGTGGTCATCATGGCCGTGATCGTGCTCGCATACGCCGTACCTGGCGGCATCAAGGCAATAACCTGGACCGATGTGCAGCAGATGCTGCTGATCTTCCTCGGCGTCATCGCGGCGTTTACCACGGCGGTGGTGCTGCTTCCGAAAAATGTTTCGTTCGGCGATGCGCTGTATCTGGCGGGCGTGTCGGGCCGGCTGAACGCCGTCGATCTTTCCTTTGACCTTAATAATCGCTACAACATCTGGTCCGGCCTGATCGGCGGCATGTTCCTCGCGCTATCCTACTTTGGCTGCGACCAGTCGCAAGTCCAGCGCTATCTGACAGGAAAATCCATTCGGCACAGCCGCCTGAGCCTGATCTTCAACGCCATCGCCAAAGTGCCATTGCAGTTTTTCATCCTGCTCACTGGCGCGATGGTCTTCGCGTTTTATTTGTTTGAAGCGCCGCCCATGCTCTTCAATCGCGTGGAGTCGGCGCGCCTGCAGCAGGCCGCTGATCCGGTGATCGCGCAGCAGTTGAGCGTGGTCGAGCAGCAGTACCAGCAATCGCTCACTGAGCGGCGAATCGTTTCGGAGGCTCTTGTACTACAGAAAAATGCCGAAGTAACTCCGGCGATGGGAAGCAGTCTGCTGACACCCGAAGACCTGCGCCGCGCCAACGCCGCCGTACTGGAGTCGCGCCAGAAGGGCGTCGAGTTGCTCAAGCAGGTCAACGGCGGGGCCGAATACGACGACACCAATTACATCTTCCTGACCTTCGTCATGAAATACTTCCCCATCGGCATGATTGGTCTGGTGATGGCCGCCATCTTCGCCGCGGCCATGTCCACCATCTCGGCGGAGCTGAACTCGCTGGCCACCTCCAGCACCATCGACCTTTATCGGCGCTTCATTAATCGCGACGCGACGGACCGGCACTACGTAACCGTCTCCAAACTCTCGACCGTCTTCTGGGGCATCTACGCCGCTACGTTCGCCTTCTTCGGCGGCAGCCTCGGCTCGCTGATCGAGGCCATCAACATGGTCGGCTCGCTCTTCTACGGATCACTGCTGGGCGTGTTCGTGCTGGCCTTCGCCTTTAAGCGCGCCACCGCCAACGGCGCCTTCATCGGCCTCATCGTCGGCGAGATCGCGGTGTTGGCCACCAGCAAACTGTCCACCATCTCCTTCCTGTTGTACAACGTGGTGGGCTGCGTAGTAGTGGTCGCCGTGGGCCTGACGATCAGCAGCTTCTCCAAATCAAACCGCATTTCCGCCACTTAACGATTCTGCAGGGAGATGAGTCGATGAAAAATGACAAACACTATCAATTGGTCAGACGCAAATCGCGCGGCAACCCGGCATTTGCAAAGGCATTCACCGCAGCGTTACAGCAGATTGATCTGGTTTTGCTGGTCCGCGAAATGCGAGAAGAAGCTGGGCTGACTCAGTCCGCGCTTGCCCGAATAATCGGCTCCAAGCAATCCGTGATCGCACGATTGGAAGATGCGGAGTATACCGGACATTCATTGGCTATGTTGGAAAAGATTGCCGCAGCTTGTGACATCCGCTTGCGTCTGCACGCCGAGCGCAAGCCCGGCTTCGACCGCGTTATCGCACTGGTATAGAGCGATTGATAGGGATTTCTACAAGTCCATGTACAATTATTCGACACGCCACTTTAGTCTAAGTTCTTACGGGCGTTCGGCGAGTGTTACTTTGGCTGAAACTTCCTGGCCGTTGCGCTGGACCACCACGTCCACCGTGTCGCCGGGGCGCTTGCCCGAAAGCAGGTAGGAGAATTCGTCGAGGTTATTCACGGTCTGGCCGTCGAACTTGATCATTACGTCGCCGGCCTTCAGGCCGGCCTTGGCGGCGGGAGAGTCCGCACGCACATCGTCGAACTTCACTCCTGCAACGGACTGGCCGAAATCGGGGACTGAGCCGAAGTAGGCTCCGTAGCCGCTCGATGGCGCGCCTTGATCTCCTTGCCCCTGTGGTTGTCCCTGGCCGCGCCGTGGACGCTCGACCGCCGTGTAGACGGGGCGCGCGTCGTTCGAGTCAATGCGCCGCGTGATGCCTGCCGCCAGATTCAGCACGCGCGCGGTGGGCTCCGGCACCAGCTTGTCCCAGGTGTCGGACGGGCGGTGATAGTCCGAGTGCAGGCCGGTGAAGAAAAACATCACGGGAATATTGTGACGCGCGAAGGACATGTGGTCGCTCGCGTCGTAGCCAGAGTCGTTGTAATCAATATCGAAGCCCGGCCCGGCGCCATTCGCAGCAGAATTGGATGCGTTGACGTTCTCCTCGCTCACGATGCGGCGAAAATCCGGAGAGGTGCCCACGCCGCCCATGTAGAGCTTGTTCCCTTTGGCGCGTCCGATCATGTCGAGGTTCAACATGGCCACGGTGCGATCCAGCGGCAGCATGGGATTCGCGACGTAATGCGCCGAGCCCAGCAGACCCATCTCCTCGCCCGCATAGGCCATGAACAGCAGTGAGCGGCGATTGGATTTCTCAGCCACGAACAGCCGCGCCAACTCCATCACTCCCGCCGTGCCGGAGGCGTTGTCGTCGGCGCCGTAATGGATCTGCCCGCGCAGATTCTGCGCCATGCTGCCGTTGTCGCCCAGGCCGAGATGATCGTAGTGCCCGCCGATGACGATTACCTCGTCGCGCATCTTGGGATCATTGCCCGGCAGGAACCCGACCACGTTTTTCAGCCCCGCATCGCGCTTCTTCACCTCGGTGGAAACCTGTAGCCGCAGAGTATCCGGCAGGACGAACGAATGGTTGGAGAGGTCTGCGTCGATGGCCGATTGCAGTCCACGCAGCGACTTGCCCGCCGCGCGCAGCCACGCCTCGGCGACGGCCTGCTTCACCTGAATGACGGGAATGCCGGCGTCGCCCGGCCCCGTGCTTTCGCCGAAGGGCACCAGCTTGTCGTTATCTCCGGAGCCCGCGCCGGCGTGGTTCGCCGGATCATTCACCACAATCAGCGCGACGGCTCCGTGATTGCGCGCGATAACCGCCTTGCTCAAAAATTCGGCGTGGCGCGTCATGCGGCGGCCACTGAAAACACTTGCGTCGCTGGCCTCCTGCGGCTCGTGGCGCAGCACCAGCACGGCCTTGCCATGCACATCGAGGTTGGCGTAATCGTCGTACTGATACTCCGGTGCGACGATTCCATATCCGACGAAGACCACGCCGGCGGTCACGTTGGCGGTGCCGGAGAACCCCAGCGGTGTGTAGTCGCGGCGCAGGCGATAGCTGATCTTCTTACTATTGGTCATCACCAGTTTGTTCTGCTTGCCGAGGTCGGCGCCCACCACCACGTGGAAGGGCTGGAACCAGCCGCCGGTAAGCGGCTTCAGGCCCGCTTTCTGGAACTCCTGCGCGATGTAATTAGCGGCCTTGTTCAGTTCCGGCATACCGTCGCCGCGCCCCTTCATCTGATCGCTGGACAGATGGCGCGCATCGGCCAGCCAGCGGTCGGCCTGCACGACGGGCTTGGCGTCAGGACCGGCGGGGGGGCCGGCGGCTGTGTTGGAGAGCGGCGCGAGCAGCAGTGTGGAGATCAGCGCCAGCTTAGCTAGGGTTGCTGTTTTAGGAGAATAAAATGAGGCCATAACTAAGAAGGATACAGGCAGGACGCGCGATTACCAAGTGGATTTGTGAGCGGCGGCGGCCAGTGCTTCGCTGCGTCATCCTGAGGAACGCAGCGACGAAGGACCTGCTGTTGGTCTGCGTGCATGGCAAAAGCAGGTCCTTCGTCGCTGCGCTCAGGATGACACCTGCAGCATGACCAACTTATGAATTGTGCGCGGGAATCACGCTGATTTCCCCGCCCGGAGTTTTGCGCCGGCGGTAGAGCATCAACGCCAATGCGCCGAAGATGAACAGGGTGGGGACGATCAGAATCAGAATGGCGACGCGCATCACGCTGATGGTGCGCGCTCCGGCTCCGGCCACCGTGTTGTAACAGAGCACGCACTGCGCCGCGGCGGGCAGGGAAGCCAGCAGCGTCCCCAGCAACCAGACGAACACGAATTGGCATAGGCGCGTCATTTTGGGTATATACATTGGGCAGATACAGTGGCCCGTTAGCGCGGCCAGCCCCATTCCTGAATTCGGAAGCTGTCGAGGAAGAAGACGAGCATCAGCAGCGTACACATCATCCACATGGGGATCAGCGTCAGCACCAGGCTGAAGCGCTCATAGCGCAGGTGCATGAAGTAGGCGATGATCATCGCCGCCTTGCCTACCGAAAGAGCCAGCAGGATGGTCAGCATCAGCCCCACCGGCAGATGGATGTAGGCCAGAAATACCTCGACGGCGGTCAGCGCCAACAGCACTACCCATACCGTCATGAACCACTTGGTGGTCCCGCCGTGGTGTTCGCTGGCGTGCTCGCTTGCATGATTTCCGCTCATGGTTCCATTCTCCTTGGACCGAATTGCGTTTCTCGAATTGCGTTTCCAATGAACCGCAGTCGTAGGGTCTTTAATGTGCCGCGCCGGAGGGCGCGACCGAGAGCAAATAGATCAACGGGAAAACGAACATCCACACCAGATCGACAAAGTGCCAGTACAAGCCGGTGATCTCGACATAGTCGGCCGGGTACTTGCCCGACTTATAGCCGAGTGAAATAACGATCAATGCCACCACGCCGATGGTTACGTGCAGCATGTGCAGGCCGGTGATGGTGAAGAACGTGGCGCCGAACAGCGGATTGCCCCAGGGATTGGAGTTGGTGCGCAATCCTTCCTCGATCAGCGTGTGCCACTCATTGGCGTGCAGCACCAGGAAGGCCACACCGCCGCCCACCGTGGCCCATATCCATTTGAAGGAAGCGGCCATGCGCCCCTGCTGCGCCGCCGAGACGGCGAAGACCATGGTGATGGAACTGGTCAGCAAAAACAGCGTCATGACCGTGGAGACAATGATGCTGGGATAGAAATGGAACGCCATTGGCCAGTCTTTGCTGGAGACACGCAGATAGCTGTAGGCCATCAGCAGCACCGTAAACGTCAAGGCGTCGGAGATGATAAACAGCCACACCGACAATTTTTTAGACGGAATTCCGAACGGCGAGACGCCGCCATCCCATACGGAAGTTCCCACGCCATCGGTTTCAATTGTTGACACTGTCTTGACCTCCGCGTCAGATTACTCACGTTAAATAATGTTTATCGCCACAGCCAGAGCAACAACATAATGTAGATCCACAAGCCATCCATGAAGTGCCAGTAAATGGCGGTTACTTCCACCAGGGTGCGCTTCGCTGGACCCAGCCGGAAACGCAGCGCCTCTATCGAAATATATCCAAGCGCGGCCAGCCCGCCCAGCAAGTGCAGCGCGTGCGAGGCTGTCAGCAGATAGAAGAACGAACTGCTGGGATTGGTAATCAGGAAGACACCGGCCGCGGCCAGGTCTTGCCAGACCCGATACTGTCCAAATAGAAATGCGGCGCCGAGTATCACGGTGGCCATGAGCCAGCGGTTGCAGGCTACTCGCTGCCCGCCGAGCAGTGCGCGTCGCGTGGCGTCCAGCGTAGCGGAACTGGCCAGCAAGACCAGCGTATTCAACCAGAGCAGCGGAGGCAGCGACAATGCTTGCCAGTCATCGCCCAATCCGCTGCGCACAATGTAGGCGCTGGTGAAGGCGATAAAGAACATGGAGATGGCGATCAGCGCCAGCCACATGCCGGTATGATAGACGCGCCGCTCGGTGCCCGGAGGCAGGCCGGTCCCACCATCGTTGATCTCATCAGAGATGCTCGGGGGCAGCCCGCCTCCGCCCGTGGCGAATGCCGGTTGCCGTTCTGTGAGTAGCTCTGCCATCGTTTCCTGATTTCTCAACAGCCGCCAACTATTTCTCAACAGCCACTGACGCAACCCGTCGTCATTCCGAAAGCCCGGCGCATCTTGCCGGGCTGAGGAACCTGCTTTGCCCGTGGTGGCGGCGAAGCGAAAAGCAGGTTCATCGCTACGCTTGGAACGACACTTACTAGCTTGAGATCCAACTACTACTTGAGAGCCGGCTATTTCATCGGCTCGTCTTGCATAACGAAGTCTTTCGCTTCGCCGGGACGGCTGTATTCATAGGGTCCGCGATAGACCACCGGCACACGCCCGCCAAAGTTGTCAAAGGGCGGCGGCGAGGGGACGGACCACTCGAGCGTGGTCGCTTCCCAGGGATTGTCGGAGGCCTTGGTCCCCTTGGCCAGGCTCCAGATAATGTTGAACAGGAACAGCAGTTGCGCGCCGATCACGATCATCGCCGCATAAGAAATGAAGACGTGCATGGGCTGCAACGGAGCCAGGAAGTCCACGCCGGAGGTCTCCGCGTAGCGCCGCGGATGGCCCACGATGCCCATGTAGTGCATGGGCATGAAGATGGCGTAGACGCCCAGGAAGGTGATCCAGAAATGGATCTTGCTTATGGTCTCATTCATCATTTTGCCGAACATCTTGGGGAACCAATACTGCGTTCCGGCAAACATGCCGAAGATGGCCGCCACGCCCATCACCAGATGAAAATGCGCGACCACGAAGTAAGTGTCATGCAGATACAGGTCGAGCGAAGGCTGGCCGAGGAAGATGCCGCTCAGGCCGCCGCTGATGAACAGAGAGACGAAGCCGATGGCGTAGAGCATGGGCGCGTGGAAGCGGATCTGGCCGCCCCACATGGTGCCGATCCAGTTGAACGTCTTGATGGCCGAGGGCACGCCGATGGAAAGCGTCAGCACCGAAAAAACCATCGAGGTGTAGGGGCTCATGCCGCTGATGAACATATGATGGCCCCAGACCAGGAAGCCCAGCAGTCCGATGCCGCACATGGCCATGACCATGGCGCGGTATCCGTAGACGGGCTTGCGCGAGAATACCGCGAGAATCTGCGAAGTGGCGCCCATCCCAGGCAGGATGGCGATGTACACTTCCGGGTGTCCGAAGAACCAGAACAGATGCTGCCACAGGATCGGCGAGCCGCCTTTGTGATCGATCAACTGCTCGCTGATGACTAGTCCGCCGGGGACGAAGAAGCTGGTGCCCGCCGTGCGGTCGAGCAGCAGCAGGATGCCGGCGGCCAGCAACACGCCGAAGGCCAGCAGTCCCAGCACCGCGGTTACGAACCACACCCAGCAGGTCATCGGCATACGCATCAGGGACATGCCCCGCGCGCGCATGTCCAGGGTGGTGGCGATGAAGTTCAATGCGCCCAGCAGCGCGCCGAGGCAGAAGATGGCGATGCTGATGATCCACATGTTCATGCCCATGCCCTGGCCCGGCCCGGCGGATGGAATCGCGCTGAGCGGGGGATAGGCGACCCAGCTTCCAATCGGCGCGCCGCCCTCCACGAAGAAGGCCGCGACCATCACCACGAAGGCCACGAAGGTTACCCAGAATGACAACATGTTCAGAACCGGGAAGGCCATGTCGGCCGCGCCGATCTGGATGGGCAGGAAATAATTGCCAAAGCCGCCCTGCGGCGCCGTGGTCAGCACGAAGAAGACCATGATGGTGCCGTGCATGGTAACCAGCGCGAGGTACATCTCCGGCGTCATTTGCGCGCCGCCGAAGAACGGGAACTCGCCGCTCGGCCAAGCCAGTCGCAGGCGCATATACAGCGACAGTCCCATGCCCACGAACACCGCGGCTAGCGCTAGGAACCAGTACTGGATGCCGATCACCTTGTGGTCGACGCTGAAGATATATTTTTTCCAGAATCCGGTCGGCGCCTGATGCACGTGCGCGGCGGCTGAACCATGCGCCGCTGTCCCTTGTGACATAATTCTCTCCCTCGCCTTGCAACTTCAGTTGTCGTCATTCCGAGCGAAGCGAGGAACCTGCTTTTCATCACTCCGCCCGCCAAAAAGCAGGTTCCTCGCTTCGCTCGGAATGACGACTGTATAAGATGCGCGCTTCTATATACCCGCTACCGCACGATACCCGCTACTGAACCATGGAATCAATCAGCCACTGGTTGTAGTCCGCCTCGGACTTCACTTGCAGGAAGCTGCGCATCTGATAGTGGCCCAGGCCGCAGATTTCCATGCAGGGAATTTCATAGTTGCCGATTTGCGAGGCGGTGAAGTGCAGACGGTTTTCCAGGCCCGGCACGGCGTCCTGCTTCAGGCGCAGCTCGCGCACCGAGAAGTTGTGGATCACGTCTTTGGAGCGCAGGATGATCTCCACCGGCTTATTCACCGGCACGGCCACCACCGGCATCACCAGATCGTCCTTGCCCGCGGGGTCTTCCGGATCAATGCCCAACGCGTTGCCGGTTGATTCCTTCATCAGCGCGGGGATGGTGCGGCCAAACTGCCCGTCGGGTCCGGGGTAGCGCACGGCCCAGACGAACTGCTGTCCCCACACCTCAATCTGGATGGCGTCGGCGGGAGCCGCTTCAATGTGGGCGCGCACCCAGATGCTCTGCCCGGCGAACACCAGGCTCACGAAGATCACTCCGGCGGCCACCGTCCATACCAGTTCGAGTTTCGGGTTGCCCAGAAGGTACTGCGCTTTGCCGCCGGTTCCGCGATAGCGGAAGACCGTGTAGGCCAGCGCAATCTGCGCCAGGAAGAAGATGACGCCGGTGACGGCCAGCGTCAGCAGGAAGTGCTTGTCATACGCCTCGCCGTATTCGGAAATATACGGCGGAAGCCAGTAGTCCCCGCCGGGACTAAAGAAGTACATGGAAACCAGCGTAATGCCCGTGATCGCCAGCGCCAGCAGAAGCGCCATAGCCTTCACTCCGTTCTAATCAGGAATTTTAGAGTCCGCCAAACAGCTTGCCGTGCAAATGAGTACCAAAGTGGAAGATTTTAGCAATAATACGGGCCAGTGAAAAGGAAAATCTTTATCGCTTCTTCACCCGCCACTTCATCTCAGAGGTTCGGGTGCGCAATCTGGGTTAGAATATCTGCTCTACCGGCCACGGGCCTGACCTCTTCCACGCGATTCGTGGCTGGCGGACAAATTAACCATTTTCTAGTCATCTTCTATTCAGCGAGGACACCATCATGGATCTGGGAATTAAAGGACGTGTCGCACTGGTTTGCGGCGGCAGCTCGGGACTGGGCAAGGCCTGTGCCACGCTGTTGGCGCGCGAGGGAGCGCAGGTGGCCATCTCCTCGCGCACGCCGGAGAAGCTGGCCAAGGCCGCGGAAGATATTCGCAAAGAGACTGGAGCGGAGGTGTTCACAGTCGCCGCCGACGTCAGCAAGCTCGCTGACGTGAAGATGCTGGTGCGGAAGGTCGCCGAGCACTTCGGCAAGCTGGAGATTCTGATCCCCAACGCCGGCGGCCCGCCCGTCGGTCAGTTTGAATCTCATGCGGAAGATGTCTGGCTGAAGGCGCTCGAATTGAATCTGCTCTCCACCGTCAACCTGTGCCGCGAGGCCGTGCCGCACATGAAGGCCGCGCGGTGGGGCCGCATCGTCAACATCACTTCCTTCGCCGCCAAGCAGCCGCAGGAGGGCTTGATCCTCTCGAACACCGCGCGTGCCGGTGTGCTGGGCTTCGCCAAATCCATCGCTAATGAACTCGCGCAGTACGGCATCCTGGTCAACACGGTTTGCCCCGGCGCTTTCGATACCGACCGCAACGTGGACCTGTCGCGCAAGCGCGCCGAGGCCCGCGGCATGAATCTCGAGGAGTTCATCCAGCAGCGCGCCAAGGAAATTCCGCTGGGCCGTTTCGGACGCCCCGACGAGTTCGCCGACCTGGTCTGCTTCCTTGCCAGCGACCGCGCCAGCTACGTTACCGGCACCGCCATTCAGATCGACGGCGGCGTGGTGAAGGGGTTGATTTAGCGCGTTCCCCGCACGCTGTCATCCTGAGCGCAGCGAAGGACCTGCTGTTCGTCGAAGGAAACAACAGCAGGTCCTTCGCTGCGCTCAGGATGACAGCATTGCGAAGTTGTCCCTCGTTGAATCCGTGTGCTACATTTTTCTTCTGGACCCGTTTGCATCAAGGAGCCTCCGTCATGATCAAGATCGTCGATGTCGCGCACGTCATGTTCAATGTCACCGACATCGAACGGTCGCTGAAATTCTATCGCGACGTATTGGGCTTCACCGTCTCGGGGTCGTACGACGACGCCGTCGTGTGGCTGAACATGGGCCAGTATCGCGAGGGCCAGAACCTCTTCTTCCACGACATCGGCCTCTATAAGGTTCCCAACGCCGCGCCGGAAAATGCGCGCAAGGTGGCGGGCCTGAATCACGCCGCGTTTCGTTTGGCCACTGTGGAAGAGGTGAACCAGGCCGCCGAGCATCTGAAGGCCAACCGGGTAAAAATTCTGAAAGGCCCGGCCACTCACAAAGAGGACTCCGATTGCTACCTCTACTTTGAGGACCCGGACGGCAACGTGCTCGAACTGGTGGCCTCGACGCTGCCGAACTTTCCCGCCGACTATGTGGCCAATCGCGTGGATTAGCGCGCGCCCCGGGTTTTTTTAATCAGAGCCCCGACCGCCAGGGAGGGAGCACAGTCGCCGATTATCACTAACCTTTGGACGTGCCCCCTCCCTGGCGGTCGGGGCTCTGATTGCAGAGCGCGACGTCCCTGGAGCATCGGACGCCACGCGGAGGAT
>SHUM01000038.1 GCA_009691245.1 Acidobacteriota bacterium
GCGGCGTTGTCTTCCCGCTGGCCACCGCCACTTCAACCTGCCGCAACACCGTTACGATCTGCTCTGGTTTGTACCTCTGCATCGGCATATTCAAATACCTCCCTCATGAGATTCTCTCTCACTTCGGCTGGTATCGAAATCGCCGGGCATCCAGCGCGATCCCACCAGCAAGTCCGGCGGGTAAGCGGCGCCTCAGTTCGTCGGATATTTCTTGGCGTTGCTTGGCGCGCTGGGCACGCTTGGCGGCGGCGGATCCCTTGCCGCACTCCAGTTTTCGACGGCAAGTTTACTTAGGAAGCGGCGGCGCCGGACCCGCTGCCTCGTCACGCCGGACTCTCGTGTGTCTTCAGGCCATACGGTACGGCAGTTGGAGTCTGTACTTTTATGGCTCTTAACCGGCCAGGCGTGCTCACGTTATGCAACGGCGCTCGGTGAAGTCCGATGCGCTCCGTTGAATCGCGAGAAATTGGAAGTGGGAATCCAGTACCGGCTGCCGGAAAGGATTGGGGTTAATTTGGTTGCGGGGACTGAATTTTAACCAGCGACCTTTGGGTTATGAGGGCATTGCGGCCTGCGACTTCAGCCAATTGAATATTCCACCGCATAGAAATTTGCCGCTTGACGGCGTGAGTTGATCCCGGCCTCCTTGCATGCTTTGGGCGGTGTCTTCCCAGTCGCTACTGCCACTTCAATCTGGCGTAACACCGTCGCGATCTATTCCGGTTTGCAACTCTACATGGGCACATTCCATTCCCGCATCCATGAGAGTCTCTCTCCCTTCATCTGGTATCAATGTCGTCGGGCAGGACACTCTTGGCCGCACGGCAGCCCGATGCCAAAACTGTTTGGCAATTTGGCTGAGTCAGACTATAATGTCGCCAACTGGCTTTGGCCGCATGGGGCGTGGGCAGCCTTCGGCTTGGCCGAGTTTCAGCAAGAACTGAATGTAGCTTTGGATACGCCGCAAATTTCGATGTCGCCACGAACGACGTGCAGACCCGCGTGGCTGGGAGAGATCAAAATGTACACCAAGATGACTGAAATAGTCCGCATGCTCGTGCTGCTGGGAGTTGTGAGCGCAGGAGCGATCATGGCGCACGCGCAGGCCGTAACGGCCAGCATTACTGGCACGGTGAAGGACGGCACCGGGGCGGTGCTGCCGGCCGCGCAGGTGGTGGTGCGCAACACGGACACCGGCGTGGCCCGCTCCGTGAATGCCGATGAGACCGGCAATTTTCGCGTGGCCGATCTTAAGCCCGGCCCCTATGAAGTTACCGTTACCGTCGCCGGCTTCCAGACGCTGGTGCGCTCAGGCATCACTCTCTTAGTAGGCCAGCTGGCCAGCCTGCCGTTGACCTTGAGCGTAGGCGCGGTGGCCGAGCAGGTTACGGTTACAGGCGAGCTGCCGCTGATCAACACCACGGGCAGTGCGGTCTCCGGCGTGGTCGAGCAGGAGCGCATTGAATCGCTCCCGCTGAATGGCCGCGACTTCAGCCAGCTCCCGCTTATACAGCCCGGCGTGGCCGCGGTGCGCAACGGCGATGTGGTGGTCTCGAAAGGTTACGGCGCGCGGCTGGCCATGGGCGGCTCGCGGCCTGACCAGACCGCCTGGCTGGTGGACGGCACCAACATCAACAGCCCGTCGAACTTCGGCACGCCGGGCAGCGCCGCCGGCGTGATGCTGGGCGTGGAGGCGGTGCGCGAATTCCAGGTGCTCACCAGCAACTATTCAGCGGAACTCGGCGGCACCAGCGGCGGCGTCATCAACATGGTGACCAAGTCCGGCACAAACACGATTCACGGCTCGGCCTATGAGTTTCTGCGCAATGACAAACTCGATGCACGCAACTTCTTCGACGGTCGCCAGAAGCCTGCCTTCAAGCGCAACCAGTTCGGCTTCTCGCTCGGCGGGCCCATCAAGCAGGACAACACCTTCTTCTTCGGCAACTACGAAGGCCTGCGCCAGCGCCAGGGCAACACGCTGGTCTCGACCGTGCTCGATGCCGACGTGCATCGCGGCATCGTGCCCGGCTCGGCCACGCCCATCGCGGTGGCGTCCATCGTGCGGCCGTTCCTCGACTACTGGCCGCTGCCCAATGGCGACATCGTGCGCACCGCGGCGGGTGGACCCTCGGGTCTGGCGATTCTCTCCACGGTGGCCAGCACCAAGGTGCGCGAGGACTACTTCGTCACGCGCGGCGACCATCGCATCACTGACAAGCAATCCATCTTCGCGCGCGTCACGTTTGATCAGGGCAACTTCACGCAGCCCGACCTGGTGCCGGTATACGAAAACGTGGTGAAAGTGCATTCGCGCTACTCGACCATCCAGCATGACTACGTCATCTCGCCCGGCTTCCTCACCACCACGCGCGCGGCCTACAACCGCACGCTGATGGGCGGCACGGAAGTCCCGCTCGGCAACCACCCGGCCGGGCTGAACGTCTTCAACCCGGACTTCCCGCCGACGGTTACCATTCCCGGCGCAACAACCATTGGCCCGCCCGGAACCAACCTGCTGGCGCGCGTGCAGAACTGGTACAACATTCAGGAAGACATCCAGATGTTCCGCGGCCGGCACTCCATCAAGACCGGCGTGTCCTACAGCCGCATCGGCACCAACATCTTCAACCAGCTTGGCGCGCTGCCCGGCACGCTGACCTGGGCCACCATCCCGGCATTCCTGCAGGATCAGACGCTGCAGGCCTTCACCGGCGTGGCGCAGGGCTCAGACCCCTACCGCGCCTTTCGCCAGCAGATCTTCGGCGTATATGTGCAGGACGACTGGAAGATGAGGCAGAACTTTACCTGGAACCTCGGCCTGCGCTATGAGCCATTCAGCGCGCCCACTGAAAAACACAACCGCATGTCCACGGTGCGCGATTGGGTGAATGATACGGCGTTCACGCCCGGCATCGGGTTGTTTGAGACGCCGGCGAAGATGAACTTCTCGCCGCGGGTGGGCTTTGCCTGGGCGCCGGGCGGCGACGGCAAGACCGCCGTGCGCGCCGGCTTCGGCATCTTCTATGTGAACCTGCTGAGCGCCTACTACGGCACGCCGGGCGGCAAGAATCCGCCGTACGCGGCTTCCACCGCGGCGGTGCTGGGCAATCTGGCCACGTCCATTCAGCGCATGAAGGAGATTGACGCCGAGCTGCTGCGCCCCGCCTTCACCCCGAGCACCCTGATGGACTTCATTCAGTACGATCTCGACCCTACTTACGAAATGAAATACAACTTGTCAGTCGAGCGGCAGCTTGCCGGAGGCGTGGCAGTCACTTTGGGTTACCTGGGCAATCGCGGCATTCACCTGTGGCGGCTCGCGGACGCCAACAACCCGGCCCCGATCACCGTGGACAACCGTCCATTTGTGGTGAACGGCCTGCCGCGCCCGAACCGTCTGGTGGGCGCCGGCACGGTGCGCTACTCGGACGCGCAGGGCTTCTACAACGCGCTGCAGATGGAAGCCAAGAAGCGCTTCAGCCACGGCTTCCAGTTCCAGACCGCCTATACTTGGTCCCGCAACATTGATGATTCCACTACCGGCGTGGCGCAGACGGACTTCACTCCCGGCACCGTGGGCAACACCACGCAACCGCACAATCCGAAGGCCGACCGCAGCCGCTCCTCGCTCGACATCGGCCAGACCTTCGTGGTGAATGGCGTGTTTGAGATTCCCTCGCCCACCGAGACCGGCATCGCCGGCGCGCTGCTGCATGGCTGGCAGGTGGCCGGAATTTTCTCGGCCAGCGAAGGCGCGCCCTTCACCGTCTATGTCTCCGGGCGTAATGCTCCGGACCAGACCCGCCAGGTGGGCTTCCAGCACCCGGACCTCGACTCGAGCCGCTCGTTCGACAGCATCGTGGTGGGCGACCCGAACCGCTACTTCGACGCGACGGCCTTCCGCATCCCGCCGCCCGCGCCGGCCGGTTTCGCCGCCGGCAGCGGCTTCTACGGCAACGCGGGCCGCAATATCATCGAAGGCCCCGGGCTGACCAGCGTGGACGTGTCCTTCCAGAAGACCACGCACCTGCCCGGGCGTGAAGGCCTGCGCCTCGAGTTCCAGGCCAACTTCTTCAACCTGCTCAACCGCGCCAACTTCGCCAACCCGCGCGGCGCGCAGTCGCAGGTGATCAATCCGACCAACGGCAGCTACATCGCCGGAGCGGGCAAGATCACCAACACCGTTACCAGCTCGCGCCAGATGCAGTTCGGCCTGAAGTTGGCGTTCTAACAGCTCATTGCTTTTGCGCCATCCGGGCATTGGCGGAAACGCCAATCCCGGATGGGCAAATGCGAGAAGTCAATTGACCGCGACCGCTGATTTATAGTGAGTCATGTTTTCACGGAGAGGGAGTCGTCATGTTCAATTCATTTGTGAGTCAAGCACTAGGCCGTCTCGCTGCCCTGGCGGCGATCCTGCTGGTGGCGCAGCTGGCCCTGCACGCGCAGTTGCCAACGGCAACTATTCTTGGTTCGGTGAAGGATGAGAGCGGGGCGGTGATTCCTGGCGCCAGCATCACGGCGCGCAATACGGACAATGGTCTGACGCGCACCACCACGGCCGCGAACGACGGCAGTTACCGTCTGCCCGCGCTGCCCGTGGGCACCTATGAAGTGCGCGGCGAAAATCCCGGCTTCCGCGCCGAGGTAATCAGCGGACTCACGCTAGCCGTCTCGCAGGAGGCCGTGGTGAACCTGGCGCTGCGCGTGGGCTCGGTCGAGGAAAGCGTTACGGTTGCCGCCGAGGCTCCGCTCGTGAACACCACCAGCGGCGCGCTGGGCTCGCTGGTGAATGAACAGAAGGTCGCCGACCTGCCGCTTAACGGTCGCAACTACATGGACCTCACGCTGCTGCAGCCCGGCATCGTGCGCAACACGCGCCTGACGCCCAACTCCACCTCCACCATTGGCGTCTATTTCAGTAGCAACGGCGCGCCCGTCCGCTCGAACAACTACATGCTCGATGGCGCGTTGCTCACCAACCAGACCGGCGCCACGGCGGCCTCCGCCGACGGGTCGACGCTGGGCATCAGCGCCATTCGCGAATACAAAGTGGTTACCAGCTCCGTCAGCGCCGAGTACGGCATGACCATGGGCGGGCAGATCACCATGGTAAGCAAGAGCGGCACCAACCAGAATCACTTCGAGCTGTTCGAGTTTCTGCGCAACTCGGTGCTGGACGCCCGCAACTTCTTCGACTACAAGTCCGTCGCCAGCCAGCGCCGCCTGCCAGCCTACACGCGCAACCAGTTCGGCGGCACGGCAGGTGGGCCCATCAAGCAGGACAAGGCCTTCTACCTGGTCTCGTTTGAAGCGCTCCGCGAGCGTCTGGGCATCACCATCATTGATAACGTGTTCGGCTCAGGCTGCCACGCCGGCGGCGGCTCGACCATCACCAACGCGCAGTGCCCGCAACTTGGCGCAACGACCGCCTCGGTAACCGTGACGCCGCAGATTGCGCCGCTGCTGGATCTGTTCCCCAAGCCCAACCTGCCGAATAATCAGTACACGTTCCCGTTCAGCCAACCGACGAGCGAGGATTATGTCCTCGGCCGCTACGACCACAACTTCTCCTCGAACGACACGATCTACGCGCGCTACGCTGTGGACGATACCCAGCAGACCAACCCGGTGGCCTACGAGCAGTTCAAGTTCCTGCGCAACAGCCGCGCCCAGCACGCTGTGGCCAGCCAGATTCACATCTTCTCGCCGGCGCTGCTGAACACCGTGCGCTTCTCCTTCAGCCGCAACAACGCGCTGACCGGCTCGCTGAATCCTTTCTCCGGCCCGCAGTATTCCTTCGTGCCGGGCCGGCCCATGGGCGCCATCGTCATCGCCGGACTCACGTCCATGTCACCCTCCACGCCCAGCCAGCAGTTGCGCACCGTGCTCACCTGGAGCGACGACATGTTCCATACGCTTGGCCGGCACTCGCTGAAGTTTGGCACGCTTATCAATCACTACACCGACACCAACTTCACCGCCACCAACATCAACGGCACCATGAATTTTCCCAGCGTGGCCAACTTCTTCACCGCGCAGCCGACCAGCTATAACTCCATCACGCCAGGCTCGAACCTGAATAAGACGTATGAGTTTGTTACCTTCGGCTTCTACCTGCAGGATGACTTCCGCCCGCTGCCCACGCTCACCCTGAACCTGGGCGTGCGCTACGAGGCGCACACAGTGCCGCGCGAAGTCGATGGCAACTCGGCCGCGCTGCGCGACGTGCAGAACGATTCGGCCACCACCGTGGGCCCCATCTTCGAGAACATGTCGCTCAAAAATTTCAGCCCGCGCTTCGGCTTCGCCTGGGACATCGGCGGGCAGGGAAGGATGGCGCTGCGCGGCGGATTTGCCGAGCTGTTTGACATCGCCGTGTTCGGCCAGACGCTGAACATAGCCACCACGGGCACGCCGCCGTTTTCCTCCAACAGCGCCTTCACCGCGCCGGCCGGCCAGCCTGTCCCGGTGGTGACATTCCCGTTCCCGTTCACCGCAGGCAACGTGGGCCGCTCGTTGCGCACGCAGGATTACCACATGGCGCAGCCGCACCTGCTGGCCTACAACCTGTCCTTCGAGCGGCAGTTGCCCGGCCAGACGGCCATCTCGGTGGCCTACGTTGGCTCGCGCGGGTTGAACCTGATGAAGACCGTCGAGGGCAACCCGACCGTCTCGCAGATTCAGGCCGACGGGCGACAGTTCTTCCCCGTGGGCGCCTCCCGCGTGAACCGCAACTGGACCAGCATGGAGTTCAAGACCGCCGGCGGCGACTCTTGGTACAACTCGCTGCAGGCCAGCTTCAACAAGGCGCTGACCCACGGCTTCCAGCTGCAAACTTCCTACACCTGGGCGAAGCTGATTGATGAGACGCAGGGGCAAGCGCTCGGCGAGAACACCGCCGCCAGCCTGTTCGGCGCCGACCCGCTGAATCACAAGACCGACCGCGCCGTCGCCGACTTCGATCTCACGCAGAGCCTGCGCATCAACACCATTTACGACCTGCCCAAGTTGGACGTGGGCGGCCTGCGCGGCAAGCTGCTCAGCGGCTGGCGCGTGAGCAGCATTCTCTCGCTGCAGGACGGCCTGCCGAGCAGCATCGTGCTGGCCAACAACAATTCGCGCTCCGGCGTGAACAACGCGGGCCCCGGCATTGACCGGCCCGATCTGGTCGCGGGACGCACCAAGTCCGACGTAATCCTGGGTCAGCCCCAGCGTTACTACGACCCCAGCGCCTTCACGCTGCCTGCGGCTGGCTTCCTCGGCAACGTGGGCCGCAACTTTCTGCGCGGGCCGGGCACGGCCACGCTGGACCTGTCGCTGGTGAAGAACACGCCGGTGAGCGCGCTGGGCGAGCAGGGCCGCGTCGAGTTTCGCGCCGAGATGTTCAACATCCTCAACCGCGTGAACTTCGCCGACCCCAATCGCACCGTGTTTTCCGGCACGCAGGGAAGCACGCCGCTGCCCACGGCTGGCACTATTACCTCCACCGCCACCACCGCGCGGCAGATTCAGTTATCGCTGAAGCTGTTTTTCTAGACGCCGGTTTTGGATAGGCCGCGCCTGTCCAAAAGATTGTCATCCTAAGCGCAGCGCAGGACCTGCTTTTCCTCCGAGTGGAGTCGAAAAACAGGTCCTTCGCTCTGCTGGCGCTGCGCTCAGGATGACAACGTTGTGGGGAAGGTAAGAGTGGCGAAGTCCGCTACTGCTTGTCGTAATATTGCACGCGTACTTGCTCTTTGCCGGCGGCGTCTGTGGTCCTGATGGTGGTGGTCATGGTCTTGCCATCGGGGGCGACTTCCAGCCGCGTGTTCGATGACACTTTTCCGGCCTTCTTGCTCACCGTGTCCACGATGCGCTCGCTGACGCGCTTCATGGAAACCTGATCGCGCGCCGGGTCGCCCACCACGAGATAGTCCTTGCCGTCGTAGTAGGCCGTGTAATCGTAGTGCGTGATCTTGCCCGGCCCGTAGACCGTGTGGGTGGTGGATTTGAAGCCGTTCGGCAGCTCCTCGCGCGTAACCACGGAGCTCTCCGGCGCCGCGCCCGGCGCGTATTTCGACTTGGCCAAATTCAGCTTCCAGGTACCCATAAGGGCGTCGCCTGATTGCTTCGCGCCGCCCTGCGCCATTGCCTGCACAGCGATCGCGCACAGTGCTATGGCAACGTTAATTCCCAGCTTGCTCATTCTCATCGTCTACTCTCCTTGAGTCTGGATTTCCTATGGCAGTGCAAATACGTTGATTGAGTTGTGATTGCGCGGCGGACGGATGTCCGGCGTGATCTCGAAGGGAATGGTCGTGCCCGCCGTGCCGTCGCCGGTCATTACGGCGATGTACTGTTTGCCGTTCACTGCGTAGCTGATGGTGCTCATCTGCACCACGCCGGGCAGGATGGCCTCCCACAATACCTTACCACTCTCGGCGTCGAAGGCGCGGAAGCGCCGGTTCATGTCGCCCCAGAAGATCACGTCGCCGGCGGTGGCAAGTACAGCGCCGTTGGTGGGGGCGTGCTGTGTGTAGCGCCACTCAATTTTGCCGGTGGCCATGTTGACCTTGGCGAGGCCGCCGTATTTGGCCACATCCCCACTTGGCCGCAGGATGCCTTTGCGCGGGCCAAAGCCAGAGGCCGCGTTGTTGTTCGCGGTCATGTCCAGGCACTGGTCATTGTATTGCACGTAGATGGAGTTGCGTCCGGGGTGGTAGGCCATCGGCCAGTAGCCTTTGGTGTTGTGCGCGCAGATGATGTGGCGGTCGCCATCCTTCTTGAACACCAGGTCCCAGTTGATGAAAGTCTTGCCTGTCTCTACGTCGATCTTCGAGATGTGAAACTCCGGCGTGTCGTAAGGGAATGGCGTGGCCCACAGGAACTGGCCTGTGGCGCGGTCGATGGTCCAGATGCCGCCAGCCTCGGCCACGGTTACGACCACGTCGCGCTCCTCGCCGCGCTTGATGCGAGGGTTTATCCATTTCACTTCCTTGGGATCAATGCTCAGCGGCGTGCGCAGCAGGATGCGCTCATGAGTGTGATCCTGATCCCAGTCATCGCCGGGTAGGTACTGGAAATACCAGTCGAGCTTGCCTGTGTCGGGATCAATCGCCACTGTTGAGTTGCTGTACAATTCCGCCGGCGAGGAGCGTGAGATGGCATCCGGATCGCCGTTGTGCCGCTTCATGCGCGTGAAGGGAATCGGGTTGGCGATGCCCCAGTATATTCGGTTGCGTACAGGGTCATAAGAGCCAGGCAGGCCCCAGGGGTTGGCCACGCGCTTGTCGACAGGCATATCAGCCCAGGTGTCGCCGCCGGGCTCGCCCGTGCCAGGAGCGGTGTAGAACTTCCACGCCTCCCTGCCGGTGTGCGCATCGAGCGCGACGATGGAGGCACGGCCGCCCGCAGCGGCTTGAATACCGGCAATCACTTTATCACCCACCACGCGCGGCCCGGAGCTGGACGTGCCGACCTTGCTTTCCCAGCGGAGTTTGCCGGTGCGCGCGTCCACGGCTACCAGCGCCGAGTCCGGTGCGGCGTAGATGATCATGTCCTCGAAGATGGCCATGGTGCGCCCGGCGCGTCCATTGGCGGGGCGCTTGTATTCCCAGATCAAGTCGCCGTTGGTGGCGTCAAGCGCCTCCAGCCCTCCGGGAATGCCAACGAAAAGGACGCCGTCATGCACGAGGGGAATGTGCTCCTGAATGCCAGCGTCGATGCCGCGGCTCCAGGCCATGCGCAACTGGCTGACGTTCTGCCGGGTGATCTGGTTCAGCGGCGTGAAGCGCTGCGCGTCATAGGTGCGGCTGAACATGAGCCAGTCATCGGCACTGGGCCCTTGCAGCGTCTCCTTGGTTACCGGAGTGAAGTTGGTCGGCGTTAAATTTCTCACCTGCGCCTGAGTAAGTGTTCCTGCACATATCAGCAGTAGCAGGAGGTGTCGAGCAGTTCTGGCCACAGAAATGCCTCCGTGAAGAAATGAGTCGCGATTGCCTAATTCAAGCAGTCAAGTGCATTCTAGCGCATTGGACGCCGGGGCGCAGAGGGATAGTTGCTGAACACAGATTGGTGAGCATTCACAAGAATTTCCGGTGCCTCCGCCATCTAGTGTTGTTAAGCTGCCAGGGAAAGCGGCGAAATCTTCCATGGCTGAGATTTCCGCTTCCCGGTGATCGGGAAAATGATCAGCGTTAAGCGCAAGAAAATCGACACAGACAGGAACACTTCCAGAAACGTCAGTCGCTTCGTGGCAAGCCCGGCTTGCATCGCCGGAGTTCGTGTTTCCGGTCCAAACTTCAGAGCGCGATGTGGTCGCAGGAAGTTGTAGTGGCAGCGCAGCAATTCAAGATGGTCATCCAATCGTTCAAGTTGTTGGCGGAAGCACCAGCAACGCAACCACAGCTTCTGCAGCGGCAAGCCCTCTATGCAGTAATCGGAGCACATGAGAATCCTTCCTGCCAAAGTTCAGTTTCTCAATTTCCTGGGACAGCTGGACGAAGAGAGGCCATCAAAGCATCAACCTTGAACAGGCGCTAGCCGCCGCCGTACTGCATACGCGCCGCAGATGCCATAGCTTATACTCAAACTACATGCTCAACCGCGGCTATGCCTTCACCACGATCATCAGCAGAAAATACCATGGACAAACCCTGCTCTCCCACTTGGCAAGCCTTTACCCCCACTCAACCCCACAAGCTTGGCAACAAAAACTAAACCACGGCGAAGTCACCCTCAACGGTGTCACCGTCACCGGAAGCGAATCGGTCACTTTAGGCCAAACCCTTGTCTGGAACCGTCCACCCTGGATCGAACCAGACTCCCCTCAGCACTTCGAGGTGCTGTTTGAAGACCCATATCTATTGGCCGTAAGCAAACCCAGCGGGCTCCCCACCCTCCCCGGTGCGGGCTTCATGGAGAACACCCTCCTGCGCTGCGTGCAAAGGCGAACCCCCAACGCCAACCCTGTCCACCGGTTGGGCCGAGCCACCACCGGCATCGTCCTCTTCGCCAAAACACCGCAGGCGGCCTCTAATCTATTCGCAAACTGGAACACACCCAAGATTCAAAAAATCTACCGGGCGGTGGGTCAAAACATTGCACAACACGATGCCTACGAAATCCTTACACCCATCGGCCTCGTACCGCACCCGCTCATCGGTTCCGTGTGGGCCGCCAACCCAAGTGGCAAACCGTCAAAGTCATTGGCAAAGGTAATCTCACGCACCACCAGCACCACAACTTTTGAGGTAAGCCTAAATTCGGGCCGCCCTCATCAGATCAGAATACATCTGGCATCCATCGGCCATCCCCTGGTAGGCGATCCTCTGTACGGCTTAAACGGCCAGCCTCTTCAAAATCTCCCCGGCCTCCCCGGCGATGGAGGATATTTCCTGCACGCCCAATATCTGAAATTCAACCACCCCATCACCGGGGTACAAATCAATCTTGAGGCAGCTTTGCCGGCTGGATTCCCATTGCATCAGTAGGTTCACGGCGGGAATGAAGCTGAGGCATGGACAGCGACACTGCGCGATCGGCAAGCTCATTTCGTGTGTTGTACTAATTTCAAGCAAAATCGATCCGAAAACGTGTAGCCTTTTCCTGAGAGCGTAGGGGATCCACTGGATTTGCGCTGGAAAGACAACGAGATGCGAAAAGGGTTTACAAGAATACCGAAAGCAGACCAGCCCGCGACGCCAGGCAAAAACTACATAACTCCGAGCGGGCTGCAGCGTCTTCAAGATGAGCACCGGTTTCTGCTCAACAGGGAACGCCCGGCCGTGACGGAGGTGGTGGCGTGGGCTGCCAGTAACGGCGATCGGAGTGAAAACGCCGACTATCAGTACGGCAAGCGGCGGCTGCGGCAGATCGATGGGCGGATTCGCTTTCTCAGGAAGCGGATCGAAGCTGCGGAAGTGGTGGACCCGGAAACTCCGAGAGCGGGGCCGGCGGCCACGAGAGCATATTTCGGCGCGACCGTGCGCTATGCCAACGCCGCGGGAGTGGAGCGAGTGGTGAGCATCGTGGGCACCGACGAAGTCGATCTCGACCGTAACCACATCAGTTGGGTGTCGCCGCTGGGGCGCGCGTTGCTGAAGTCGGCAGCAGGCGACAGAGTTGGGCTCCAAGCGCCGAGCGGCACAGAATACCTAGACGTGCTGGAAGTGTGTTACGAGCGCATCTCAGTGGAACCGTTCCGTGAGCCGCCTGGATCCGAATCCTCGTCAAAGGGCACGTCTCGGCGATCCATTCCAACTGACGAAGATTAGCGATACGGCACACGAAAAATCCATGTCACGGGCAAGGACGAATTGTGAGCCGACTAGGCCTTCGTTCCGCTTTCATCCCACCCCATGAGAGGAGCGCTCGCACGCAATGAGTACTGTTCACTCAATCCGCGCTCGTATGAGTTCAGCCACTCCCGAGAAACGGCGTTGTGGGAAATGGTGCGAAATCGCTTGAAGCAAAGAAGTACCTTGGGCTGAGGTGGCAGGCGAAGCGCGTATCGGAGACCTGTCCCGAGCGCAATTCTATGGAGCCGAACAAAACCGTTCAAAATCGAAGGGGCCTCCGCTACACTGCGCGAGTTCGGAATGCCAAAAAGGAAATCCCAGTTGATTCTTGTTCCGCCTACAACTTTGTTACTCACCGTGGGGTTCCAGATCATTACTCTCGCGACCGCATTACAACAAGTTGAATGATGGTCTGCGATAATCAATCAGGAGACTCAGGGAAAATGAACGGACGCCTTTCCATTCTGCTTGCCATGCTCATCGCTGGCGCGGTGTCTGCGGACGTGCGTGCCGCCGTGCCGGTGATTCGCGAGACGCAGCCCGTGCTGCAGGCCTTTGACAATACGCCACGGCTGTCGTCGGGCACTTGGGTGCAGATTTTCGGGGCGGACTTCTCCACCGTTACGCGCGGCTGGGCGGCGAGCGACTTCAACGGGCCGTCGGCGCCAACGACTCTCGAAGGCGTCAGCGTGCGCATCAATGGCAAACCGGCGTACGTCAGCTACGTCAGCCCCACGCAGGTGAACGTGCAGGCGCCGGACGACGATGCCGTGGACGTTGACGTTCCCGTGGTGGTGAGCAATCGCGATGGCGTGAGCAACACTGTGCTGGTGCGCAAGTCGCGCGCGACGCCAGCGCTGCTCACTGCGCCGCAATTCCAGCTGGCCGGGAGGCAGTACGCTGCGGCATTTCACAGCGACCTGGCCACGTTTGCCAGCCGGCCTGACCTGCCGCAAATCCCTCTCAGCCTGCCGGCCAGTCCCGGCGACGTGCTGGTGATCTACGCGGTCGGGTGTGGCCCCACGAATCCGCCCAGCCCGGCCGGGCAGATCGTTACCGCAGCAAACCCGGTAACCGGCGCCGCGCAGACGGTGCTCACCGCCGGCACCGCGCAGACGGCCATCACGGTGCGCGCGTTCATGGAGCCGAACTACGTCGGTCTGTGTCGCTTCGACATTACTGTGCCCGACGTTAAAGGCGATGCCGCCGGCGACGTTCGCGTGGACGCCTCCGTCGGCCCGAGTGGCACGGTGCAGCCGCTGTACCTGAACGTGCAATCTTCCCAGTTGAGCCGCACCCTCACTGCGGCGTTTCGCGACTACGCGGCGATCGGTGCGGCCTACGCGCAGTTGCACAAGAAGTCGCTTGGCGTCACGCAGCCTCCGCCGCCGGCGATCGGTGCGGCCGCCTGGATTCCGCTGGCGCAAGTAACGCCCGGTAGTAGCCTCGACCGCGTGCTCAGCAGCCGCGTTCTGCGGTTCGGCTTCGTACCCGAGTACCCGCTGCACGACGTCAGCCCCACGGGCGAGCACAGCGGGTTCGACTACGAACTAGCCGTGGAGCTGGCGCGGCGTATCGGCTTGAACTTTGGCATCACCCTCGCCATTGAGTGGGTGCCGTTGAACATCACGCTGCCGGTGGGCCCGACCCGCGAGCCCGCGCTGATCAGCGCACTGACCACCGGCATGAGGAACGGCCAGTTCGACGCGGCGTTTGAGAGCACGCTGATCACCACGGCCAGCATCGCCTACGCGCGGCCCGTGCTGGGCATGTTCCCCGGCATTGTTTACACGCGGCGCGACAACCTGGATGTCTCCAGCATTGCGGACCGGCCATCGCTGGTGCGGTTTCTTATCGCGCATCCCGGACTCACATTCGTGCACGGCGCGGGCAAGGAAGTGTTTGACGCCCTCGCGGCGGACGCGGCGGCGGGCGGCGGCAACATCGTGGATATCACCACCGCCGGCGGCCCCAGCCCCAGCACCGCTCCGCATTTCCGCATGGCCGACATCAATGGCCTAACCAAGCTGGTTCACGACAACCCCGCCGCCGGAATCCTGCTCGACGTAAATCCCCGACTGGACTTCCAGCCCGAAGCTCCCTTCACTCTGCCGGACTAGGACGTGTTAACACTAACGGAGGGCCTCGACGATGAGAGCGAAGTTGAGGAAAGCGAGGAAGACGACGTCGAGTTTGTCGAAGAGGGAGTTTATCGAAGCGGGAGAAGATGCGGCGAAAGCCTTTGAGTCTACGGAAGAGCCGCTCGATCTGGTTGCGTTTGCGATACATGGCCTTATCGTACTGCCAGGGTTGCAGGCGATTGCTTTTCGGGGGAACCACCGGGAGGAAGCCGAAGTCCAGAGCCAGTTGGAGCGTTTTGTTGTCTTCGTAGGCGCGATCCATGAGCAGATGTAATGGTGCGGGCAGCGGCCCGATGCCGCCCAGCAGCACACGGCCTTCCACGGCGTCGGAGGCTTGGCCGGCGAGAGGGCATAGGTTATGGCCGTTCGAGCATCCGCGGCAACCATATGAATCTTGGTGGTCCATCCGCCGCGAGATTTTCCGATGGCCTGCGGACCGTTTTTTTTAGAGCGCCGGTGCCGTCGGGATGCACCTTGACGATAGTCGAGTCCAGCTGCACGGACTCGATCTTGAGGCGCACGATCTGCTCCCGCTGCAAACGCTCGAAGACGCGCTCCAGCACGCCGTTCTTGGACCAGCGGTTCATGCGCGTGTAGATGGTGTGCCAGTTGCCGAAACGCTTGGGCAGTCCGCGCCACTTGCAGCCCTGCTCGGCCACGTACAGCAACGCGTTGAGCACCTGTAGATTGGTTAGACTGACATTGCCACGTTGGCGCGGCAGGCTGGGTTCGATGCGACGATACTGGGCCTCGGTGATTTCCATACACCGCAGTATACCACAATATTCTATTTAGTGTTAACACGCCCTAGCTAAACCACGAAAACCATAGTCGGGATTAGGCGAAGGGAAGTGGAGCCCCGCAATCTGTTGGCACGGCGTTGACACGGAAATCCAACACAGGCCGAAACGGGATGAAATGAAGCGCACGGACCACGTTGAAAAATAATGAGATAGCACGGGACAAGACATACCGAAACGCTAGCTAATACCTTCGATTCCCGGTAGCGCTACCAAACTTTTTTATTCTCCAACAGCACAACTCCTCTGCTCTTACTTCGCATTCAGAAGAGCGACCACGCGTGTGGGCGCGCCTGAGCCGCTGGCGATCTTCATCGGCAGCGCCAGCACAAGATAGCCAGTGTCGGGCAACTGGTCGAGGTTGGCCACATTTTCAAGGCCAGCCACATTGGCGCCGTTCAGCACCTGATGCGTGATGAAGTCGCTGGAGGGGCCGTGATCGAGGCTGGCGGTGTCAATGCCGACCATGGAAACCTTGCGCACGTTCGCCAGAAACTCAGCGGCGTCCTGGGCGATGCCCGGAAAGTGGCGCTCGGCGTCTTCCGCAGCGCTATCGGTGCCCATGTACTGTTTTCTATCGCCCCAGAAGCGGCCCCAGCCGGTGTGGATCAGCACGATTGCGCCGGGCGAAATAGTCAGCCCCTTCTTCGTCTCCCAAGCTTGAATGTCCGCCGCGGTGATGCGGTAGTCGGGATACTGCGCTGCTTGATCCGCAACGCTGATCTTGAATCCCGGGCCGATGTGGCGCTCGATGGGAATCTGGTCCACGGTTAGTTTGCCCTCGGCGAAGTGAATGGGGGCGTCCATGTGCGTGCCGCCATGCTCGCTGCCCGCAAAGGTGTAGCTCGAGTAGAAATAGCCTGCCGGAGTCCTGCCGAATGCCACGGGAATGTGCTGAAACTTCTCGTGCGCCGACCAATAGATGGTCCTCTCGTCGAACGCATAGGTGAGATCAATGATCTTGGGAACTACCATCGTGGTCTCCTGTTGGGGAGTGGAAGTTTACCGGCACGCTATTGTGAGCAGCAGTAGACTTGTTACGAGCGCGAGTCGGAACACTGCGCACCTCCAGTAACGGTGATTGCTGGAACAGAACTCTCAAGGATTGCCGCGAACTCTCGCGCATTGTTGGCGGCCATGAGTTTCATCCGCAACTCCTTGGCGCCATCCCAGCCTGAAACGTAAGCTTTGAAGTGCTTCTTCATGATGGCGAATGCCTTGTGCGGGAGTATCTCCCCATAGAGGCAAGTATGCTCCAGCAGCACGTTCAGTTTTTCTTCCGGCAATTTAACTTCCGGCGCGGGCCAAATTTCAGTGGCATTGCGAAGATTCCGGCGACTGTCTGCGAAGAGCCACGGATTGCCGAAGATGGCGCGGCCGAGCATCACGCCGTCGCAGCCTGATAACGTTGCCTTTTCCACGGCGTCCTGGATCGAGGCGACATCACCATTTCCGAAGATCAGCGTTTCGCGTCCGGATTGGTCGCGAATTTCCACGGCGCGCTTGACGTGCTCCCACCGCGCAGGCACCGCCGACATTTCGTCACGCGTGCGCGCGTGAATGGTAATGACCGCGGGCTCGGCTTCGAGCAATACGGGCAGCAGAGTTTCCATTTCGTCGCGGCTCCAGCCGATGCGTGTCTTGACGGAGACCGGCAGCGCGCCGGCTCCCTCTTTCGCCGCCAGCACAATCTCCTGCGCGAGCTTCGGGTGGCGAAGCAGGTGCGCTCCGGCGCCGGACTTCACGATACCCTTGTCGGGGCACCCCATGTTGATGTCAACACCGTCGAAACCCAGCTCCACCGCCAGCGCTGCTGCCTTGCGCATCATCTCGGGGATGCCTGTAAAGAATTGCGCGACGATCGGCCGCTCAGCCTCCGTGAATGCCAGGTCCTTCACCAACGCGTCGTAGCCGCCTTTGAACAGGCCGTCGGCGGAGACGAACTCCGTCCACATGACATCAGGCTTGCCGCATTTGGCGATGATGCGGCGGAAGGCCGGGTCCGTAACGTCGGCCATCGGCGCCAACACCATGATGGGTTTCGGTAATGTCTGCCAAAAATTCATTTACGCTTAGTGTCAACCTGACCGGCGACCCGCGCCGCCTTTCCTATTCGATTTTACATCACCCGGCGTTCGTCGCCGGTGTAAAGCACCGGGGGCGACGCGCTGCCGCACTGCGGAGTCTGCGGGCGTATTTGCTATAATTCCTCGTACTCATTTCATTTGACTGCGGTCGATCCGGCGTGATGACGATGGCTCGACGGGAAAATTCTCATGGGATTCCGTTTTAATATTTTATTTTTTCTGATCTTATTCAACGCACTGCCTATCTTCGCGCTGGTGCGCAGCGTTCGTGTCTGGGCGGCCCCAGAGCGTCGCCGACGGATTTTGTGGTGCTCGCTGGCGATCATTCTACTGATCAATTTGCCCATCAGCATTTTTTGGTACCGCTCGATATACAACAATCTCTATCTATTCCCCGCCACTTTTTTGAGATTCAGTTTCTATCCCACGGTGGCGTGGCAAAGTTCGGCGGTGTTATTCACTTTGCTAGCGGGGCCGGTGTTTCTTGTGTGGGCCGCGGTATTGGCGATACGTTTAGCGGCCAAAGCCCTGCGCGCGCCAACAGCGGATCCCCGCACCGCCGCGCCTCTTTCACACAGCGAGGCGACCCCGCCAAGTTCCAGCAGCGCATTCGGATCGCCGCTGACTCACCGTGTGCTGTCGCGTCGCGCCCTGCTGACCGGCGGGCCTGGGTTGATTGTTCCGGCGATGACGCTGGGGCTGAGCGCGAAGATGTTTCTGGATGATGAGGTGGACATCTCGCGGGAGATGACCATCCCCATGCCGCATCTGCCTCGTTCGCTTGATGGCATGACCATCGTACAACTTTCCGACCTCCACGCCGGCCCCTACATTCGCCGCAAGGAGATCGCATATTGGGTTCACTTGGCGAATGAGTTGAAGCCTGATCTGGTGGTTCTGACCGGTGATATGATTGACCGCAATATGGACAGCTTGCCGGATTTGCTGGAAGGTCTGAGGGGCCTGCGCCCGTCGTTAGGACAAGCACCGGGATTGGGGGCACCGCAAGGCGCGCCACCCTTGGGAGTGCCGCCCTTGGGAGTAATTGCCGTGTTGGGCAATCACGATTTGTCCTCCGACCCATCTTCCACGCGCGGAAATTTACAAGGCGGCGAGCGAATCGCGCAGGCCATGCAGTCCATCGGCATCCGCACGCTCCGCAACGAAGTGCTGCATATTGGTGCAAGCGGCCCTGACCTGAGCAATGACCTGAGCCGTGGGCAGGACCGGCTGGCGGTGCTGGGCATGGACTGGGTGCGGCGGCGCGATGGCGACAATTTCTTCGCCTATCACGGCACGGAGACGTATGAGAAACTTCGTCAACTGACCGCGCAAGTGCAGCCGGAGACGCCCACGCTGTTGCTGGCGCATCATCCCGACACGTTCGCGGAAATCAAAGCAGCGGCGCTGGCCAAGGAGTTCTCCATCGGGCTGACACTTTCTGGTCACACGCACGGCGGTGGCCAGGTGGTCTTCTTCCAGTGGGCGGGGAAAAGCGTGGGGCTGACCTCGGTGCAGTTCCAATATGTGAGCGGACTGTTCCAGGAAGCGGGCTGCCATCTCTACGTCAATCGCGGACTGGGCTACTTCGGCGTGCCCATCCGCATTAACTGCCCGCCAGAGATCAGCCGCTTCAAGCTGGTCCGCGCCTGATGGTGCGCGCGGCACCGTCACGCGCAATCACACACGCAATCACTTCACCGGGACTTTTTGCTTTAGTTCCTCGAACCAGTTCAGGACCACGTTGATCTGCGTCAGCGAGGTTTGCTGCTGCTCGGGGGGCTTCATCATCAGGAAGCGCTGGCCGTCGGGCGAGACGGAGTAGAACGCGCCGGTTTGCGCTCCGGGACTGTACTTGCCTTCAAACAGCAGGCGGGGCTTGCCGGTGCTGAAGGTAGGCTCCGTCTGGTACTCCACCACCATCATTTTCTCCTTCTGCGCGCCCGCGCGGAAGAACAACTCATGGCCCTTGGGCGACCACATGTGTTCCGTACCACCTTCGGTGGAGATTTGCCACTTGCCGCCGGGGCCGGGGAACGGACGAACGTAAATTTCCAGACGTCCGGATTCATCCGAGCCATAAGCCACCCAATGGCCATCCGGGGAAATTTGTCCGGAGGCCTCCAGAAACGGTGTCTGGAGAAACACCTGCGGTTTGCGGTCGCCCTCCAGCGACATCCACCACAGGTCGCTTCCTGTCTTGGGAGCGACCTCCGTGAAGAGGCTGATCCGGCCATCTGAGGAGATGGTGCCCGCTCTCTGAAGATTAGGGCTGGTGGTCAGGCGCTCTTCGGGACCGCTGCCATCCGCCGCCTTCCAAAACAGGTTGGTAGGCCCTGCCCGATTGGATGGGAAGACCACGCGCTTGCTGTCCGGCGTCCAGATGGCCGCTGTTCCGGCGTTGCCGTCCTCGAAGGTGAAGCGCGTCAGCGTGTCCCGGGCGAGGTCGTAGAGCCAGACGTCGTTGCCGATGCCCACGGACACCTTCGTGCCATCGGGCGAGAGCCGGGGCGCGCGATAAGGACGTGGCGGGCAGCGCTTGCGAGACTCCTTGCCGGTTCACCCATACCAGATTTGCATTGGCCAATTGGGCTGTCCCGGCAACGTAAATAAGTGAGCCGGTGTTGGAGACGCTGTACTGCGCGACTCCTGTGGCAGTGTTGCCAAGAACTGCTTCGATCACCGGCGCTGGATTGCCCTTCACTTCCAGCGTCACCGGGTCAAAGGGCACCGCCATCAGCGTTCCGGCGCGGTAGTAGATTAGCTGGCCGGTAGGCCCTGTGGGAACATAGTGCGCATAGGTTCCGCCCCGGATCAGGACTTTTGCTTCCTTCGAGCCAACCTGCTGCACGGCGATTTGAGCATCATCAGTGTTGGTTGACGTGGCAACGGTAAACAGAACGGTCTTGCCATCCGGCAGGAACTGCGGCCAGCGGTGGGTGAGTTCGCCCGGCTGCAAGGTGGTGAATGGCTCGGTCTCGCCTCCGGCCGAGGCAACCCGCATTAGTCCTGACGCGCTCGTGCCGAAAATGATCGTGCCGTCTTCCGCCCAAGTCCCGCCGCGAGCCGGGGAAGCCACTACAGGGCCAAGCGTCAGGGCCGCTCCACCGCTGACGGAAATCTTTTTTAGCAATCCGCCGGAAAAGAATCCGAGCCACTCGCCGTCCGGAGAGAAGAAAGGATTGATAGCGCCGTCCGTTCCGGCGAGGGCCGTGGTCGCCAGCGAGTCTATTGACCGAACATGAATTTGAGAGTTAGCCCCGTTTCCGGCGTTTCCGGCAATGTAGGCGAGGCGGCGGCCGTCCGGTGAAATCGCCAGCAAATGCTGCCCGGCGGTAACGGCCGCATCGATATTCAACATCGTGTTCGGCGGCAGCGCGGAGACGAACCGCTCGACGGGGCGCGCCCCACCCGCCTGCTGCTCGCCGCGGGTGCCGGGCCGGTTCATGGCGATGACGGCGGCGATGACGCCTGCGGCGGCCAGCCCCCAGGGAATCCAGTTGCCGGTGATGTTAGCGGCCACCGTTCCGAACTGCTCCTGGACGTAGTGGACGACGTGGACCGTTACCATGACGCCGTAGAGCAGCAGGAACACGGCGGACGAGATGTTGATGGCTAGGCGGAAGAAGGGTTGTTCGGTGTGCAGCCAGCGCTCGAAGGCGAACTCGACGGCGAAGCCGACGACCAGGATGATGGCGTCCTGCAAAAGGATGCGCAGCAGGGCGAAGATTTCGCCAAGCATCCCGACCGTCTGGTGGCGCACGTTGCCGCGCAGTTGCTCCCATTCCTAGGGGCCGGAATTGTGCGGGGCGTGTTGCGGAGAATTGTCCGGCGCAGTGTGCATCAGCGATACCAGTGGTTACGGGTGCGAGAGTCGGGGATGATTATATGCGGATTGCAGGCGGCGCAAAAGAGAAAAATGCCGCGCGTGACAGTGCCGTCGCGCGGCACTGTGTCGCGCAACGTCATTACCTGGCGCCGCAATGCAACAGGGAAATCTGGATGATTCCGCGGAACAGGAAAATTTGGCGTGCGCCTGGGTTATGCGGAGTGATACTTGGGGCTGGGCCGCGAGTCTGGACGAACCGTCCGCGTCATTGGCCGCTTACGGAATGACGTTGATGAACGTGGTGTTGGTTGGCTGCACCCCGGAATCCAGGCGAACGCTGAGGAGGCCAGTTTGTCCGGCTGGCACCATGAAATTGATCTGGTAGCGTCCCACGGACCCCGGCACGAGGTTGGCTGAGCGCACCTCAGAGGTGGCATTGCCCACGCGAACAACTGGATTGATCGTAGTCCGCGCGACAGGGAAAGATGGCGCGCCCTGTCCGGCGGGCACCGCGGGGGATACGGAACCAAGGCCGTAGGAGTACAGAACCAGTTCCTCGCCGACGCGCGCTGGAGCCGTTTCGCTCACTCGCAATCCGTTGCCGTGGGTAACCGCCTCGGTGCTGGCGCCTACGATACCGGGGTTGGTATCGGCTCGTGCCACGCGCATGGTTGCCTCGCCGTCATTCGTGCGAACCGTGATCTGAGTGAATGGCCCGGTCAGCCCGTAGGGAATCTGGAAATCCAGCCGAGTGGGGGAGACGGAGAACAGCGGTGCGGGAACGTCATTCACCAGAATCGTAGTGCCTGCCATCCCCGTCGGCAGGGGCAGGGAGTTGCCCACGGCGGCGGAAGTGGAAGCCATGTTGGCTCCCAGCAAGGAACTGATCATTCCCGGCGTGGCCGGAGCAACTTCACCGCTGGCCGCATTAGTGAGCAGCGCGGATCGCGGCGCGCTCAACGCAGGTTGATTGGTGGAGATGGCGAATACTCCACGGCCATGCGTGGCCGCGGCGATCAGCCCGGTGGCGGGATTCTGCGCTAGGCCCAGCACCACCACGTTGGGCAGCCCGTCGCGCATCGCCGACCATGTGCCATCCTCCAAGCGGACAAATACGCCGATGTCCGTGCCCACGTAGATAGTTGACGGATTAACGGCGTCGAGCATCACCGCATTGACGGGAATGTCGGGCAGGTTGGCGCTGATGTCCACCCAGGTCTCGCCGAAATTCTCGGTGCGAAATACATGGCCGGTCCCAAATCCGGAGAGCGTCGCGACGGCGCGGCCCGGATAAACGGGTTCAATGGCGATGGAGGTTACGAAGCGATTGGGCAGAGCGGCGGTGGCGCGCCAGTTTGCTCCGTTGTCGAGCGTTACCATCACGCGGGCGTTGCTGGTGCCTGCAAACAATACTCGGGAGTCGGTGGGCGCCACGGCCAGCGCACTGATGGTGGCCGTGGCGCCGCCCGTCAGATCGCTGGACAGCGGTGTCCAGGAGTCGCCGCGATTGGTACTCCGCCAGATGCGTTGCGTGGCAAAGTAGAGAGTGGACGACTGCGAGGGGTCAGCCAAAAACGGTGGATAAAACTGAACGCGATCTGATCCGTCTAATCCTTCCGCAATCAACTGGAAGGTCTTGCCTCCATCAACCGAGCGGCGCAGCGAGTGCCGCCGAGCCACGGTGAAGATAGTCTGCGGATTCTCCCGATCATAGAACACCGCGCCGGAGTCGCCGGGCCGGCCCTGTTCCCATAACATCGAGCCAGCGTAGAGCGCCGTGCCGTTATCCTGCGTGCCTCCGACCGCCAGACTTGGATTGGTGGGATGCAGTGCGACGGATTGGAATAGTCCAGCGCCCAGGGTCTGATTGACGCTGAGGAAACTGCGCCCGGAGTCGGACGTGCGCCACACGCCGCTGTCGCCGATCAGATAGAATGTGGCCGGGTCGGAAGGGTCGAACACGATGTCGCGCGGGTCTTCATGCAACCGCGCCGGCGTGCTGACATCTTCCCAAGTCGCCCCGAAATCCGCCGACCGCCACAGCTTGATGCCTCCGACATAGACCACTCCAGGCGTGCGCGGGTCGGTGCGGACCAACGCGTTAAAGAGTCCCTGACCTTGGCCGTCCTCGCTGAACAGGTCGGCGGGAAGGTTGCCGATCTGACTCCAGTTGGTTCCGCCATTAACCGAGCGGAACAGGCCCTGGAGGTTATAATCGGTGGCTCGGACAATCAGCGCAAATAAGATATTGGGATCGGACGGAGCAATGGTCAGCGATATACGGCCCATGCTTCCGGATTCAGCCAGTCCATTGACAAGGCGCGTCCATGTCTCGCCGCCATCGGTGGAGCGGAAGATGCCGTTGTCCGGTCCGCCGTTGAAATTGCCCACGGCGGCATAGGCGATGTTGCTGTCCAGCGGATGGATGGCCAGGTCGGTGATGGCGCCGCGCAGCACCACGCGCCAAGTCAGTCCATTGTCGGAGGTCTTCCACAGCGCCGTGGAACGACCGATGAAGATCGTTCCCTGGCGACGACTATCAAACTTAATCAACGAGGTGGGTGAAGTAAGAAATGCTTCCGGGTTGACGCGGTTCCAACTTATGCCACCGTCGCCGGAGCGGTAAACACCCGCGCCATAATAGCAGTCGCGGCAAAAGTTTAACTCGCCGGTTCCGTACCAAACTTCGCTGGTAAATGGATCGACGCCCACCGCGCCGGAGGCGAGTGACGGCAGATTGTCCGTGAGCGGTGTCCAACGTCCGCCGCGATTGACTGATTTCCATACACCGCCGCCCGCCGCCGCGACATAAAGAGTCGAGGGATTGCGCGGGTCGATGGCCAGACTGTTGATGCGACCGCTGACGGTGTCATCGAGCGAAGAGTTGATCGCGCTCGGGCCCATCTCAAACCAGCGGCCATTGGTGATGGCAGGCACCGAGCCGTCTTCCAAAGATGACGTGCCGCCGCCAATGGTGGCGTTGCTCAGGGCGCTAACGCTGAACCCATCCATGCCGGCCTTACGAATCCCGGTTGCCGCCTTGTCTCGCTGGCTGATGGCGCGCACCAGTGCGTCATTGGGAATATAGCCCAGCCCGTACATGCGCTGGCCGTAGAACCATTGTTCCCACTGCTCTGGAATTTGATACTGTGCGCGGAGGGGTAGGGCGCAGGCGGACAGGAGGAATATCGTCAGAGTAAAGCCGGCTCCCGCAGGCATCAAACGTCCGAGATGGCACCAAATTCGCATCGATACCCATTACCCCCCGCCGGATGGTATAGCCCAGCGGAACCTATAGAAACACTTCGGCTCGGATACAAGTTGATTACTTTTAGGGACTAACTACGGGGGACGCCGGGGGCGCTCTCCGTTGCTCAATGCGGATAAGAGAATGCTAGCAGTTTTCCAAAATGGGAACAAGACAATTCTGCGTATGGTCAATTTTTGACAAGGGTTTGCAGGTCAGTCAACGAGTTGGTTGTGCCTTTCGTCCGCACGATGCCTTCTTTATCTATGAGCAGTCCGTAAGGCGTGCCGGGAATCCCATAGGTTTCAAATAGTTCGGGGGCCACCGCCAGCGGAAGCGGCGCGCCGCCGCCCAGCTTCTGCGCGTAAGTCCGCGCCTCGCCGTCGGGCGGCTGGTCATGAACGACCAACAGAAGGTTATAGTCCGGGCTTAGGGACGCCGTGAACGGAGCCACGTCGGGAGCCAATTTTCGCACCACGGACATTTCGGCGAAGTGAAAATCAGAACCAGGTGGCGCGGGGACGGTTCGCCCAGAGCGTGCTTTACGCCCTCGATATCCACCACCTCGCGCCGGGGCGCGGGCTTGCCCAGCGGAAGCCCGTCGGGCGGAACTCGGTCCATCAGCAGACCCATGTAGCGGAAAAACGACAAGATTAGCAGCGTCTGAACAATGACGACAATCCATAAGGCGATGTTCGATGCCAGTAGATAAGCTTCCATGGTCCTATGGGGTTTTGATGCGACTCACCATCCGCAGCAATCTGGCCCGCACGTTCAGCAGCTCTTGCACGGCCAGGGGAAAGCACAGCAGTATAGACGGCTGCCAGGATGGTCAGCGACGCGGAGGCAGGATTCCCCCAGCTCAACGCAGGGTTAGCCCGCAGCGCAACGATTCCAATCAGCAGGGAAACGGCCAGCATCAGGGTGTTATGGGCAACATGGCCCCAGCCGATCCGCACCGTTCGCCGGCCGAAGCATTGGCAGTCCAGATTGCGATGCCCGCGCAGCAGGTTTACGACCAGCGCAACAATGAAGGCGGCCAGCAGACTACCCAGCAGAAACGCGCCAAGCCAAACATAGATGCCCGCCAGCAGCAGGACGCCGCCAGCCAGCTCCAGTTACACTACGGCCCAGGCCACGGCTGGCGCCAAGCGAGTCGGGACGATCTGAAAACTGTCCACGGCGCTCTGGAAGGCGCGGCGATCCCAGGCTTTGGAAAGGCCCGCCACAATAAACAGAAGCCCCAGGATGATACGCAAGTAAAGGTATGCGACCGTCATTCCCATGTCTTAAATAGTCCGGCATCAAGCCAAGCCAATCCTGTGCGCCGGTTGGCGCATGGTGACTGCCACGGCAATTCCAACAGTGCCGCGCGCGTGAGCAAGTGGAGGTTGGGCGTTAGCGCGGCCCCCCCGCTCGCTCACGCGCGCGGCTCGGACTGAAGCGAAGCGCTGCCTGGGTGCACACACCACCTTACACACGCTCCGCCGCTTCGGGATGCTAAACGGACATACTACTCAGGGCGGTACTCACATTTGTCGAGATAGTTCGGATCCCCTGCATTAACACAACGCTTACTCTGTCCGCCTTTGCCGGATCTGCACACGTCTCCCTCATTTTTACCTTTACACGGCCCAGCACTATCTACGCCGCAGAAATGATCACAAGCCGCCGCGCGTTTGGGAAGCAGAAGGACAGCGGCCGCTGCCGCCGCCCCCATCCCCATCTTGCCCACCAACCGCATGAACGAGCGCCGATCTACAGCATTCGCCAATCTCCGCATCAACTGTTCCATTCGGTTTGCTCTTTATTGACGTGAAATATACGCAGCATAAACTCCCGCCGCGAATGGGTACAGAGGCAATCTAGTCCCGCAAAGGAGAGGGTCAATCCGAATATCCAAATATTACGCAGGATTGGTCCTATACGTACTAGGACTGGCGAGGATCACGCGACACGGCGGCGCCCGCCGCTCTTCATGCGCTTAGGAGGCCAGTTTCTTTGCGGCGTCCAGCGCGGCGTCGAAGTTGACCTGCTCGCTCACTTCCTTCACGTATTCGACATAACGGACCGTATCGTCCTTGTCGAGTACGAATACGGTGCGTGCTTCGAGCAGAATTTCCTGAATCAGCACGCCGTAGGCCGTGCCGAAATTGCGGTCGCGATAGTCGGAGAGCGTGCGGACTTTATCCACGCCCGCCGCGCCGCACCAGCGCTTCTGCGCCATGGGCAGGTCCACGCTGACGGTGAGAATCTCGACACCCGGCAGCTTCGCTGCTTCCTCATTGAAGCGCCGTGTCTCGGTGTCGCACACCGGCGTGTCCAGCGAGGGCACCACGGCGATGATGCGCACCTTGCCCGTGGTGTCCGCCAGCGTAACCGGCTTCATGTCATTGCCGGTCAGCGTAAAATTCGGGGCCTTGTCTCCCACCTTGATCTCCGGGCCAACCAGAGTCATTGCGTTGCCACGCAGCGTAACCGCACCTTTACGTTCCATATTAAGTTGCTCCTCCTGTGATGAACTGTTTCGCCTGATTAACCTGCCAGTATAGCCGCTCGAATCCATACTTGAAAGTACAATTAGGTCATGTCAGCCCCGCCATGCCGCCATGCCTATCGTGAACGGCAGAGCCCCATCAGCAACGCGATGCGCCCCCCCCGCCCGAATGCACGTCCGGATTCTGCCGAGAACGTGCCTTATCTCCAAGCTAGCGGCTGAGGAAGCTTGCTCCCTTAACCCCCAATATGGCTCATTGCCTTTGCACAATTGGCTGTATATACTCTCACCATCCCCTCAGTACAGTGAATGGTCTGCAGGAGGCGGGATCATGAGAAACACTCTGGCGCTGGCAGCGCTTCTGCTGATCGCATCCCTAACTCCGCAGTCTTGTCTGAACGCGGCAGAGCCGAAGTGGAGACGACTCACTACCGCCAACTTTGAGTTACTGACTACCGAGGGCGACCGCCGCGCGCGGGCCGCGCTGCTACATTTCGAGCAGGTGCGCAGTTTCTTCCTGAAAGTAGGCATCAAGGAGCCGGTCTCGGAGAGCAAGACGCTCATTGTGGCCTTCCAGTCGGAAAAGGAGTTCAAGCCTTACCGGCCCACGGAGTCCGCAGCGGCATACTATCAACGCGGTTATGACCGCGACTATATCGTGATGCAGGAGCTCAGTCCCGATTTCCTGTCCGGAGCCACGCACGAGTACGTGCATCTGCTGGTGCAGCACTCCGGAATGCGATTGCCGGCATGGTTGAATGAAGGCTTGGCGGATTTCTACTCCACCATGACGCCGGTAGGGAAGAAAGTAAAAGTGGGTGAGATTATCCCCGGCCGCATATATTCCTTCCGCGAGAGCAAGATGCTGGATTTGCCCACGCTATTTACCGTGGACCACGATTCGCCCTATTACAACGAGCGTGACCGCACCCAGATTTTCTACGCGCAAAGCTGGGCACTGACACACATGCTGATGCTGTCGGAAACCTATCGACCGAAGTACGGCGAGTGGATGAGCGCGTTGGTCGCCGGCAAGTCCCATGAAGAAGCGTTTCAATCCGCCTACGGCCAGACCCTGGCTACGGTTGAGAAGAGCCTGAACTCTTATTTTCGAGCGGCAACGTACAACTACGCACTCTTTGACACGCAACTGGAGAAGTCCGCCGAGGAGCCTGCGATCGAAATCGTCAGCGCCTTGGAGTCAGGACTGGCTCTGGCCTCCATCATGGGTGCGGGACCCAAGGCCGATGAGGCCCGGGAGTTGCTGGTGGGCCTCGAGAAAAAATTTCCAGATGATCATCGCATTCCGGCTGCGCTGGGCTACCTGGCATTGCGGGAGCATCCTAATCCGGATGAGGCCATGGCGCGCGAGCAGTTCGCCAAGGCCATCGCCATGAACAGCCCCGAGGTGCGGCTGCTGGTGGATTACGCGCGGCTGCTGGAAAATGAAACGCGGGCCGATGGAGAAGGCGGGCTGCGGGAACGCGGCGCGGCCCGGGATAGCCGCTCGATGCCGGTGCTGCTAAGGGCGCTGGAAATGCGCCCCACGCAGTACGAGGTCTGCTATGACCTGGCCCGGATGCTGTTCAACGAAAATGCCTTCGCGCAAGCGATTATCGCGCTGCAGCCGCTAAAGTCGCTCACCCGTGAGCAGGGGCGGCAAATCTTTCGTCTGCTGGCCTACCTGTACCTGCAGGTGAAACAGCCCACCGACGCCAAGTCCGCCGCAGAGAGGTTGCGCGGCATTTCCCAAACTCCTGAAGAGATTGCCGAGGCCTAAAGTGTCGTCGAGTTTGTCGCCAATCCGGGATGCCCCGGATGGCCCGCAACCAGCCAAGCAACGATCCGCTCAATGATTCGGAGCAGGGGGACGCAGTCGAGACTGGATACTCCGATTCGTCTGAGGAGCTTCCTCGTCTACGCCGCCGGGAGCCGATGGTTGCGGGGTATGTGGAGCAGGTTGCCCCGCAGGAACCGACTGAAAGCGCCGAAGGGGAATTGCAGAACTTCGAATGCATGGACGGCAAGGTGCGGCTAACCATGCTGGCGGGCGGGAAAAAACTGTCGCTGATGCTGGTGGACCCCGAGAACGTCCACATCCGTGGAACGGGTACCGCTACGCTTGACTTAACCTGCGGACCGCAGAACCCGGTGCCGGTGAAGATCGAGTATGTCCCGGAGCCGGACGCCAAGCTAGGCACGGCCGGGGTGATCAAGGCGATTATCTTTACGGGAAAGCCGGCGCTGTAAGCTAGAGCTGCTTCAGCAACTCCTGCGCCTTGGCGGCGAATTCACTTTGGGGAAACTCGGAGACCACCGCGCCGAGGCTCTTCCTCGCTTTGTCCTTCTTTTCGTCCAGCGCGTAGCCCTGGCCTGCGCCCAGCAGATACGTCGCGCGATTGGCGCTCTTGGAGAAATCCTTTAAGCACTTCTCGAATGTCGCGGCGGCGGTCTTGCCGTCCATTAATTCCAGAGCGTTCTTGCCGATGGCGAACATCGCGGTTTCGCGCTTCGCGGCATCTTTCTTTAGATTATTCTGCTTGAGGGCGCGGGTGTAGAAGTCGTTGCTGGATTCATAGAAGCCGGTCTGGCGCATCTCGACGGCCATGGCCACCAGGCCGTCGGCGCTATTGTTGTCTTCCTGAAGACCGCGATCGAGACGGTTGATCTCCGCCACATCTTTGGGCAGAGCTTTCAGCACCATGATGAGATTTTCTTTCTCCAGAATGCCGCGATGATAGAACAGCTTGGTGCCGTAGGAGTTGGTGAACAGCATAAAGGGCAGCGCGGGGATGCTGTATTTACGCGCCAACTCCTGCTGCATGTCGAAATGAATCTTCACGCTAACGACATGCTCATTGATCGCTGCGATCACTTCCGGGTCGGGATAGACGTCGGCGTCCATCACTTTGCAGGCCGTGCACCAGTCGGCCCAGAAATCCACCATCATGATCTTGTTCTCTTTGAGGGCGGTCTCGCTGGCCTTCTCGATGTCATTGAACCAGTAGATGCCGCCCGGCTCTTCGGCGCGCAGCAGGTTGCCGGATGCAGCAGCAAACAGGATGGCCAGCGTCAGTGTAATTTTTGTGCGCAGGATGGATTTCAGCATGACGTTTCCTCTAATTGATTTCTTATTGCTGCTCGCTCGGTGAGGTGGCGGCGGGTGTGGCAGAAGATACGCCGGACTGCTTCAATCCGTCGATGCCTTCCAGTAATTTATTGCGTGCCTGGAGAATAGTTCGGCCCAGCGTTATGCGCGGACCAGGCTCGGCTTCCAGTTTAATCTCCGGCCACTCCGCGTCCGGCCCGTAAAGATAAAACGCGTCCCACTGAATTGGCCCCTTGGGCGGCAACTCCTGGACCACTTCCTTGAACCACTTGCCGGTCTCTTTTTTGCTGTCCCAATAGTGCGACACGCGCTTGTCCGGCAGTATCTTCCGTGCGGTGGGAAACGCCTCCGGGGTGTCGCTCTTAATCATCGAGTACCAGATCGTATAGACCTTGAGATTCAGATCAGGATTCTTCTTGAGCACATAGTCCTGTATCCACTGGGCACCGCCCAGGCAACCCATTCAGGTGGGCGAGACCAGCACCACCAGCCGCGGCACGCCCTTGTCCTTGTTGAACTGCTCGCGGACATCCTCGAGCACGCCGGCCTGCGCGCTGGCGATCACCGCGGGAGCGATGCTCATGGCCAGCAGCAGAATCAACGGGAGAAGAAAGTCCTGGGTTCGGCGGGTCGTCGAATGCACGGTCATTCCCTTTACGCCATTTGCTGTAGAGCGAGTTTGCCTGGGTAGCCACGGTCAGTGTTTTTCTGGTCGTGGGGTTTCCGCTGTGGTTCACAATCCCACGGCGAGAAAGGCGCTCACCGTGGCTGCCAGCGCTTCCTGTACCCATCCATAAAGATGGTCCAGAACACCGGCTGGCGGCCTACTTGGTCGTCTTTAACCCTTCGGTCTTGGCGGTTTCCAGATTGTCGAGATTTCTGCCGTAGAGCAGATTGTTCATCTGCTCATTCCAGCCGATGGCGAACCAGGCCTTCAGCAACTCCAACTGTTTGGGCGTAAGCTTCACCGCGGCGTCCTGAAACAACTGTAGCGTGGCCACATCCACCGCCTTGTTGTACTTGCGCGCCCAGACGGTCCACTCTTCGGCGTCTGCTCCCTTCAGGCCCAGGATCGCGGCGGTGCCGTGCGTACACACCTGTCCGGTCTTCATCGTGGGGCAGAAGATGGATTCCTTGCCGTCGGCGCGGCTGGTTTCCTTGGCCGCCTCGCTCTTGCTTTCCTTGCTTTGCTCGCTGAACAGGTCCTGCCCAAACGCGGACGTCCCGAACGCGAAGGCAAGCAACGCGACCATTGGCACAAAATTCAAGCTGGTCCGAATCATTTGGTCCTCCTGCGGGTATTGAAATCGCAAAATTGCATATAAGTAGTGGGAGGGTCGGCCCCCGCCATCCCTCCCACATTCTGGGTCGAGTCTAGCATCAAACAGTTCCAAACTCACCCAAACTCGCCTAGTTCAAAATCCGTGACAGTGCCGCGACCGTCAGGGAGCGGGGGTTTGCCAGCATGGAAACCAACCCCCGCTCCCTGACGGTCGCGGCACTGTCACGCAACCAGCCTAGAACTGGAACCGCACTCCCAACTGCACCTGAAACGGCGTCGTCCGCAGCGTGCTGCTGGTGATGTAAGCATTGGTGGCCACATCACGGACGCGCCCGAAGTTGGCGTTCGTGGCGGACACATCCAGGCTGTTGCCGTAAACCTGCTGGGCGGCGCTGATCTCGACGTTATCGAAATCGAGCAGGTTGAAGAACTCTGTCGAGAACGAAAGCGTGCCACGCTCGTTGGGCAGCGTGAACGACTTCTGCACGCGCAGGCTGGTGTCGGCAAATCCGCTGTTGCGGAACGTGTAGCGCGGGATCGGATTACCGTTCTGCAGCGGGCGATCATTATTGTTGCCGTCCCGGTTTGAATCCACGCCGGTGCGCGGGCTGTAGGGACGTCCGGTGTTGAAGCGATTGACGGTGGAAAGCTCGATGCCCTTCGGCAGGAAGAACACTGCGCTCGAAGCAAACTGATGGCGCTGATCAATCTGCGTCCAGCTATATTCGTTGTTCAGGTCGAAGGCGTTCTCATAGAAGGGAGCGCTGACGCCGCCGTTCTCATGCTCGTCATAGCCCTTGTTGAAGCCCAGGGTATAGGAAGCGTCGATGGTGTAGCGCGAACGGCGCAGGCTCATGGAGGCGACCATGCCGCGATAGAATCCGCGAGCCGACGACTCCGTGATGTAGACCTGCGCATACTGTTGGTTGGGACGCAGCGAGTTCAGGCTGGTGGCTGCCGACGGCGTATAGACCGGGCGGCCTGTCGCATCGCGCACGGGAGCGGGCAGGTTGGTGTCGCGGACGCGGTCCATGCGTGTGGTGTTGATGCTGGTGTAGTCAATCGAGGCCGTGAAGCCGCTGGCGATCTGCTGCTCCAGCGCGACGCGATACTGGAACGAGCGGGCCAAACGGAAATCGGGCTGCATGTAATACACTTGAGCGGTGCTGTTGGGCAGGCGGCTGAGTTGATCGGCATTGAACACCGGAAGCGCATTCAGCGCCGCATTGCCGAGGTTGATTCCCTGATTGTTAAACGCGTTGCGGATGTCCGTCAGGTTCGTCAGGTTGACGCTCTTGCCCAGTTCCGGATTGCCGCCGTTGAAAGCGATGGCCTGTTCCCACAGCGTGATGTACGGCGGAGCGTAGAACACACCGGCAGCGGCGCGCAGAACGGTCTTGGCGTCCTGGCGAAGATCCCAGGCCAGGCCCATGCGCGGTCCATACATCTCCTTGTCGTCCTGGATAGGCTCGGTGGCAAACCGGCGCGAAGGCAGAGTGGCCGGCTCGTAGTCAGGCAGCAGAGCCATCTCATAACGGAAGCCGGGGCTTAAGGTCAATCCACGGCCCACGCGCCACTCGTCTTGCAGGTAGAACGCGATCTGGTGCTTGTGTGGCGTGGTGACGCCTGAACCGGCGAACTGCGAGTAGGCGCCGGGAGTACGATCCAGGAACCCTTGCAGGCTGTCGAAGCGATACACGCCGTTATAGCCGGGGTTGAAACGGACCTCGGAATTGACGAGGTTGGCGTCGAAGCCGATCTTCATGGTGTGTGTGCCGGTAACGATCGAGTAGTTATCAATAAACTGATTGCGCCGGTCCGAGAACTTGTATCCGACGTTGCCATAGCTCAGCCCCGTGCCTTGCGGTCCATAGATGGCCAGCGTCTGGCCGGAATTGTTGACCGTGACCTCCGGGCCATCGCCCGGTTCCCAGGGGCGGAATTCGCTGGCCACCGTGTAACGGAACTCATTGACGGTGCGCGGTGAGAGGACCGAGGAAAGCTGCACCATCCCGGTATAGTTCGTGCGATTGCTGGTCGGGGCGGCATTGGTCGCATCGCGGTTGGTGATGGAGCCGGCGCCCAGTCCGTTGGTGTTGATGAACGAGCCAATCACGCCGGTAATCTCGTTGCGCGTGAAATCAAAACGAGTGGTCAGGGTGTTGTTGTCGTTGATGCTGTGGTCCACGCGGTTGACGGTGGACTGCAATTCGCTGTTCGACTTGATGTTTTGCTCGGAAGCGATAGAAAGCAGTGTCTGCCCGCCGACCGTACCGCGCAGGTTTTGCGCATCCAGTTGCTCGTAGAGCACCTGAATGGGTTTGTTGTTGTACTGGAACTCACCGGCGCTGAAGAAGAACGTTTTGTCCTTCCGGATCGGGCCGCCGAAGGAGCCGCCGAACTGGTTGCCATTGGTAATCTGCTCGCGGCCAAAGGGATCGGTCTTGGTCAGCGATTCGTTCCGTCCCAGATAAAAGCCTGAACCGTGGAACTGGTTGGTGCCGGTCTTGGTGGCTAGATTCACGATACCGCCGGTGGAGCGGCCGAACTCGGCGGAGAAGGTGCTGCGGAGCACCTGGAGTTCCCGGATCGACTCCACGGATATTGTCGGCGTCATTTCCACATGGCCGCAGAAGTGCGAGCTGGTGTAATCGCCGCCGTCCACGTTGAAGCTGGTGTAGACGCCCTTTTGTCCGGAGATGGAGAAGCCGCCGCACTCCGGCTCAATCTGCGTCGCGGGCGTCAGCAGAAATAAATTCTTGATCCGGCGTCCCGGCGCGGGAATATTCTGCAACTGAATCTCGGTCAGCACTGCCTTGGAGAATGTTTGCGCCGGTTCAATGACCGTGGCAGCGTCTGCCCTGACGTTCGCCGTTTCGCGGACCGACTTCATGCCCAGGGTGAATGTCGCATTGGCGCGCCCGCCGAGCGAAACGTAAACTTTCTGGCTGGACGCCTCCATGTTGGCTGGCTTCACGGTGACTTCATATTCGCCCACTGGCACTGGGCCGATGGCGTAGCGGCCGGAGCCGTCGGTGGTTACCGTGCGAGTCTGGTTGGTGTCGATATTGCGGGAGACGACTTCCTGTCCCGTCACGGCGGCGCCGGAAGGATCGAGCACCTGCCCGCCGATCTGTCCGCTATTGCCCGATGACTGCGCGAACGCTGTCCCTGTGGCCAGCGACAGGACCATCATCATCAGCAGCGCTGCGTGCTGAAATTGCTTTTGAATCTTCACGGTATTTCCTCCATTTAATGATTGCGGATGACCGGCAACCGGAATCCGGAAAATTGGCGATCAGTAGTCGCCATGGTAGCCACGGTGAACGATTTTCTCGCCGCGAGACTTATCTGCAGAACTCTCAGCCCACGACGCCAAAGCCCACGGCGAGAAAATCGTTCACCGTGGCTACCAGGGCGACTCCGCGTAACCACGGGAACGCAGCGGATTTCGCCTGGAATATCT